>NZ_DFMZ01000113.1:0-14944 GCF_002375825.1 Aneurinibacillus sp. UBA3580 | reverse complement strand
TTAGGGAAAGAGGGGTCAAGAAAAAAAGAAGAGGTGTCGTTATGAGTTTTGATCCCATTAAAAAAGAGAAAGTTCATGAAGCGCTAATGTAGAGGAGTGATAAACGTTGAAAAACATTGACTTAACAGGAAAAATAGCATTAGTAACGGGAGGAAGCGCAGGAATCGGGTTATCCGTCGCTGAATCGTTATGCCAGGCCGGAGCTTCCGTAGCCATCGTAGGGAGAAGAAAAGACGCTCTGGAAGATGCCAAACGCCATATAGCGAAACGCTATCCGAATGCGGAAATTTTTGCTGTTAGTGCTGATGCTTCCAAAGTAGAGGATATAAGAAAGATGGTTAACCAGGTCATTCAACGCTTTGGGCGAATTGACATTCTTGTCAATAATGCGGGAACGAACGTTTTGAATGAGGCGTTTGATGTAACAGAAGCAGAGTGGGACCGCATCATGAATGTAAATGTAAAAGGGCTCTTCTTCTGCTGTCAGGAAGTAGGTAAGCATATGGCAAAACAGGGTGGCGGTAAAGTTATCAACATGGCCTCACAGATGGGACTGGTTGGACTATACAAAAGAGCGGCTTATTGTACAAGCAAAGGGGGTGTTGTTCAACTGACAAAAGTATTGGGAATCGAGTGGGCTCCTTATAACATTCAGGTAAACGCCATTGCGCCAACCTTTGTAGAAACTCCCCTAACCAGACCGATGCTGGAGAATAAGGAGTTTTATGAAGAGGTCATTCGAAGGATTCCTATGGGTAAGTTAGCGCAGCCGGAAGATGTTGCGGGTGCTGTACTGTATCTCGCTTCAGACTTATCGAACTTTGTGACAGGTCATACGTTACCTGTCGACGGAGGCTGGGTTGCCTGGTAAGATAAAATAAGTTTATCTCACCGTTCTCTTCATTTTGTCAGTTTCTCCATTTACGGACATTTTTACTTTACGGTTCCGCTTATAGATGTTATACCGGACAAAAATTACTTAAGGAAAACTTGTACTACAGTCTATATCATACAGATAATTCTCTTCATATAATACAGTAACTTAGCAAAAAGGAGGGGTATCATTGGTCACACGCCGTGGTCGTTTTGTATTTGTAACCCTACGCCCTGGTCAAGTTGCTATTGTTCGCTGTCACCGCAGGAAAAAAAGGCACTCTCATCACTAAGTATGAAATCGAAGAAAAAGCACTTTATTGCATAGAATGCGATGAGGAAGAAGTTATAGCGAAAGCAATAAAATACGAAGAAGGGGCTGTCCCATAAGTAAGCGGGAGCCCCTTTGTTTTTGTTCAATCCAATCACCCCTTAGCACCTTCAAGCGAAGGTTCGTGTTGAACATTTTCCTGCAGTGATCGCCTTCTGGACCTTCGAAATGTTTGATAACTAAACCACAGCGCTAACAATAGTGAGGTAAAATAAGCGGCGGCGCAAGCAATAGCGAACCACATCGAAAAGGAATGAAGCACCTTACCAAGTATGACAAAAGCCAGGGCGCTCCAAGTAAACCATGTGCTTCGGCAAGCTTTTGGTTTTTTATCCACATCCGTATTTACACTTCCTACTTGCTTGTTTTCACTCTCGTCCACTTGTCCATCTGTAATTTCTATGTTCGAATGAGTTGTTTTCTTGCTTAGCTTTGATACCGTATAGATAAGGAGCATAAAAGCAGGTTGAAATCCTAAAACAATAAGCGGCAGACTATACTTGATGAAGTGGGCAAGCTCGTTTATTCTTTCAAAGGAAAAGTATGAGGTTAAAAAAATAAACACGCCCCCCTGAATATTAAATTTACGGCAATCCGTGTTATTGAAAATGGCACCGAGGCAAATAAAAAAAGCAGAATACAGAACCATGATTTTTAAAGTGAAGGCAGGAAACCAGGCGCTAAAAAGAAGAACTTCCACCCGGTCTAAAAAATCAGTGATATGGATTTGCTCAACCAGTAGATACACAGGGTAATAAAACTTACTTGTTATCGTAGCACCCATGGCAACAATGGCAACGAATAAGACAATGGTAATAACAACCCCTGCAAGTAGGGTTCCATATCGTACAGACGCTTTGAACAGACGAGTATCGGCTAAAGAAGGCAAGAAGGCTCCCAGGATTAAAAGGTCGCCATAAGAACTTAAACCTATTACATTAGCAGTGCCAAGCGGCAAAAATCCAGTAGATAATATAGGTAGCGCCCGTTCCGGGTTAATTTCATTTGCTAAAAGTACAGGCAAAAAAGCCATTGCGAGCAAATAAACAGGGACAAATAACGCATTAACCCGGGCGATTACCTCTATACTTGTCTTGCCGTAATAAAGCATAACCAATATAAATAAAAACAAAATGACTTCGCTCGGCGTCTCACTAAGAAGAAAGAAACCGACAAATTCAGAAATTTCTCTCACATCACGAACCAATATGATCCAAATATAAAGAAAGAAAAGAATGTTAACAGCTTTCCCGCCCCAATTTCCTAGTAGAAGAGAAGTAACTTCAAAAATGTTTTTTCCGGGAAACTTCTTTGATACGGTATAGAAGAAAGAAGCAATCAGCAAGGCATATAGAATCGGAATAATTTGCGTAAACCAAACATCAGTTTTGGAAATGTTAGCTAAGCCATGCGGTATACTAGCCAGCGTTTCCGTAATAAGGATGGAAGCTGTCAGCCAGGCTAGCTGCCTGTGATCAATGACTTGTTTTGTAATCAAAAGGATTCACACCTTTCTTACTTAATAATTGGGTCTAAGTAGCGATTTGCTAATGACCGTGTAATTGGAGATATATAATCGACAAAAAACTGCATCGGCATATATACTTTTATGCCGAAAAGCGCTGCTGTGATAAAAAATAAGCATAACAAGGAAAAAGCATAAAAAATGCCTTTTTCCTTGTTTGAAGCCCTCTTCATTTTCTTATATTCGTACAGTAACGTTACGACATATATGGATAAGAAAATCACCCAAAAGGTTTTATTCATCTCTACGACCTCGAGTAATGTTTGTATATGTTTGACCTATATTAATAACCTGCGCGTGAATGTCATATGTAAACCCAACATTTTTTAAGTGACTTCTCCAATCTTCTTTGTATTTTTCTTTCCATTGATCAGGATAGTATCTAAAAACTTTCAGGCCCAACCCAATGTTATCTGTTGAACGTTTCTTCATTTGATTAAGCGTACTCTCAATCGTATTTTTGATATGTTGGTTTAATTTCCTTTCCAGCTCTTTCACATTAGATTCTATGTCAAAATTAATATTGGATGTATTTTCCTGTATAGAAGCTTGTGAATTAACCTTTATACGGAAACGAAGGCGATCCCCCTGCAAAATCGGAGTAATATTCACGTTTCCTGTTTCAAACGCTATATTTACTTTTCCCTGTTTGCCCAAATCCAGCACAGTATTATAAGGAATAAAACGAGTCGAGAACCAGTTCAGTCCATTCGATGCTTTTGGCGGAAATAAAGCGACCATCTTATCTCGACGAAATTGGGCATATCCTGTAACCTGTACTTCTTTTGACTTTTCACTCGATTTGGTCTCAACAACGCGCATCATGGGAATGATCGGATCCGTATTCGGTTCGGTAAGCATATACGCAATTTCTTTTATATTTATAGGAAGAGCAAAGGTTTTTACAATCTCTCTCATAGCCTCCCCCGAATACCGTTCGAATTTTGGTTGAGCCTCCAATAAAGCACGGCCCTCTCCTTTTGCAACCACCATATAAGCGGTTAATCGATTTTCAGGAAAACGAGCCAAAATATCAAAGATCGGAGAAATTCCCTCTCTAGCCAGTTCTTCTCCAACAATGACAACACGTTGATGGGCATAAAACAGTTCTCTTGCCATCCTTCTTTGTAACCGGACACCGGCTTCACGAATGGTTTGTCCTACTTCTGAGTCGATATAATAACTTTTCACTCCCCCCGTTCCACCTCCCCCACCTCCCGGGCCACCCAATTGGCCAACCAAAGGTACTTGAACCGAAAAACGATAAAGTCCATCCTTTTCTTTGTCAATAGCTATGGCAATGACAATAGCTGTATCGTTGATTTCTCTTCGATCCCAGCATCCGGAACAAACAAGCAAAACAATGAAAGAAAATAAAATAAAACAAGCTTTTCGTCTTCTCATTCATTATCCTTCTCTCGTTGATTCGTATCATGTTCAATGTATTTTCCTGTTTGTCCCCCTTCTTCCAACACTGCTCTCTGTAATTCTCTGCCCATCCGGTCTTCATCCCCGATAGAAAAAAAAGAGGGACGCTTAATCATTAGCGGCCACGGCATACGAAACGCGACATCCTTTATATCCTTTGTAGAAAAAGGAGAGATAGGGGATAAGTATGGAACACCAAAAGAACGAAGATTTGCCATGTGACCGAGTATGAGGATAATTCCAAGCATAATGCCATATATTCCAAATAAGGAAGCAGCAATAATTAAAGGGAAGCGTAGCATTCGAAAAGTAATGGCGCTGTTGTACCGTGGGATGGTAAACGAAGCGATACCTGTAATGGAGACGACAATAACCATGGGGGCGGATACAATTCCAGCCTGTACTGCGGCTTGTCCGACAACCAAAGCGCCAAGGATACTGACGGCCTGACCTACTGTTTTAGGCAACCGCACCCCTGCTTCCCGCAGCGCTTCAAAGGAAACCTCCATGATTAACGTTTCAACAACGGCCGGGAACGGAATCGTTTCCCTTGCAGCAGCAACACTTAATAATAATGTTGTTGGCAACATCGCTTGATGATACGTTGTTACGGCCACATACATAGCGGGTGTTAACAAAGAAAGAGCCAAAGAAAAATAACGAAGCCAACGAATCAGCGTCGCTATTTGAAAGCGCTCGTAATAGTCTTCGTTTGCCTGCATCATAGTCCAGAACGTGGTAGGAACAATTAACACAATAGGCGTACCATCGACCATGATGGCGATTCTTCCTTCTAATAATGCCGCAGCCACCGTATCGGGTCGTTCTGAATACTGAACCTGGGGAAAAGGAGAAAATGTGCTGTCTTCGATTAATTCTTCAATGTATCCGGTTTCTAAAATGGCATCAATTTCAATTTTTTGTAAGCGCTGTTGCACTTCTTTTAACGTTTCCGGGTCGACAATTCCCTCAATATAAGCTAATGCGATGTTTGTATTGCTTTCTTTCCCCAACATCAAAGGTTTAATTTTAAGCCTTGGGGTTTTCAGTCTTCGCCGTATCAAAGCTGTATTCGTACGCAGACTTTCAATAAATCCTTCTCTTGGACCTCTTATGACGGATTCAGATTCAGGTTCTCCGACTGAACGTAATTGCGGCCCACGAATACCGAGCAACAAGGCTGAACCTACCCCTTCAATAAAAATACCCGTATCTCCGGATAATACCGGCTGTAGAAAATCGGCATAATTATCTACATGAGCGATTTGTGCAGAGGGAATCACGGCTCTTTTCAAAACTTCAATGTTTGTTCCTTCTCCTTTGAAAACCATAATCGACTTGAGTACATCGTTTATCCCTTGTGTATGAATCAATCCATCCACAAAAATGGCAATGGCCGGCTTTCCGTCATGAAATGTAAATTCCCGAATGACAATATCCGAACTATCTTTAAACAACTGGTCTAAAATCTTTTTATTCTCCTCCAAAGAAGAAGAGATAGGGAGTGAAGTCAATTCGTATATATCTTTATCATTTAATTGTTGTACTTGTTCTTCCACTTCTCGCTTTTGTTTTCGAGTGCGTTTCATTCTAAACAAATCCCCCCTCACCGTAAAGCTAAAGGTAGTATTTCTCATATTTTAAAAAGCTATGTACTTGTTTATATGGTTTTCTAGATACACACGCTATTCGCTTTAACGCACTGCTCGCTTGCTGGACGTTTTTTTCTTAAATTGTGCTTGTCTATCAAGATATTTACCGTTTCTAAAATAAATGCAAGAGAATAAAATAATAACGCAAGAGAGCAAATGCCCCCCTTCTCTTAATAAAGGAACCTTCCTGTCTGTTTAGAACATGTTGCTTTTTATATACGTAACCTTATTAGAAAAGGGGGTGCCTATAAAATGAGCCCTAAAAAGAAAAAGCTGCGTAAATCTCCTGGCCGCCTATATCATGTCATTCGCCGATATGGTCTTGATGATATTGATAAAAACGAACTCAAAAAGTATTTTCCTGCTCATAAAAAGAAAAAAAGAAGTTCGAAATAAATATATCTGGTACAAGCTATTGATGAAGAGGAAATCTAATACGAAGTATCATCTCGGACAAGTATGATCGGAGCTCCCGGGGTTTTCCTCTCTTACCCGGGGGTTTTATTTTTTAGCCTTTAAGAAATATCGCTGATTAACAACAAAACTGAAAAACAGCCTCCCCAAATGGAAGCGGGGAGGCTGCTTCTTGCGCCATTCTCGGGTGAGTAATCAGCTTCTATATGATGAATTGTGCGACAGCGCAAAAGAATACACCGGCCAAAATCATTGACGAGGTCATAATTTAATTGGTAATATCCGGGCGGAAATAAATCTTCTGACCCGGCGCATACGACGGGTTCATGTAGTCGTACGGATTCGGACTAATCAACCGTACGATGCGAGCTTCATTGGTGCCGCACGGCTTCACCAGCATCGTCAATCCGTTCAATTGAATCTCCATATTCTCATAAGCAGCCGGGTCCTCGTTCTGGAAAATCAAATCCATGGGCAGCGTAGAATAAATAATCATTGCACCACCTGCTCCACCGGCTGAGCCGGACGCCGCGCTTCGATTCGATTTCTCAACTCCTGCATGGCTGCACCGAGTCCGCCAATCTCGTCAATCAGACCGAACTCGACCGCTTTCGCGCCGACTATGTTCGTACCTACATCCCGGCTCAACTCGCCGACTTTCAGCATCAATTCACGGAACTTCTGCTCTTCAATCCTCGAATGGCGCACGACGAAGTTCACAACGCGATCCTGCATTTTCTCCAGGTATTCAAAGCTTTCCGCCACGCCAATGACAAGGCCGGTCAGACGCACAGGATGGATGGTCATCGTGGCCGTCTCTGCGATAAACGAATAGTCGGTTGCCACGGCGATCGGTACCCCAATGCTGTGGCCGCCGCCTAGCACGAGCGATACGGTCGGTTTCGATATTGACGCGATCATTTCTGCAATCGCCAGGCCCGCTTCCACATCGCCGCCCACTGTATTTAAAATTACCAGTACACCTTCAACGTTCGGATTCTGCTCCGCTGCCACCAGCTGGGGAATCAGGTGTTCATACTTAGTCGTCTTATTTTGCGGCGGCAGTTGGACATGTCCTTCGATCTGCCCGATAATCGGCAAGCAGTAGATGTTGCTGTCAGTCATAGCCGGTACGTTTGTCTGTCCGAACTGCTGAATCATTTCCGTCACTGCTTTGCGCGGCTCACCGGTCAGCGGAGGGTTCGGAGACAGCTCCCTCGGTTTCTCCGGCATTGGTTGTGGTTGCGTCTGGGGATCCAGCCCATTCATTTGTTCTTGCACATCGTTTCCCTCCATTTTCTTAGTACTCATAGTATGAATTTCCGCAAGAAAAAGCATGCATCCACCTAAATAAGAAAAAATCCATGAAAACTCCTGAATAATGTAGTGCTTTTTTCAGACTTCATGTCCATTCAGCTTTCCCTTGTAGAATGAGCGTGCTTGCCTGTACAATGGTAAAGTGAAGAAAAGCGGAAAGCTTAGCAAAAGACAGGAGGACTTATGGAAGAGTTTATTCGGTCGGTATTAACCTTTCTCAGCGACCTGGGGTATTTCGGAATTGCCATAGGGCTTATGCTGGAAGTCATTCCAAGCGAGATTGTTCTGTCTTATGGCGGTTATCTTGTATCGCAAGGGAAAATCAACTTTGCAGGTGCGATTATCGCCGGTACGATCGGCGGCACCATTGCCCAACTGTTTTTATATTGGATGGGCTATTATGGCGGACGTCCGTTCCTTGAGAAATACGGAAAATACCTGTTGATTCGTAAAAAAGAAATCGACAAAGCAGAAGAATGGTTCAACCGGTATGGCGTAGGCGTCATTTTTACCGCCCGCTTCATTCCGGTTGTCCGGCACGCAATTTCCATTCCTGCCGGGATTGCCCGCATGTCTGTCGTTAAATTTATTATGTATACCACACTAGCGGTTATTCCCTGGTCCATTCTATTCGTGTATCTGGGAATGCAGCTGGGTGCACGCTGGGAGCAAATCGACGAATTCGCCAAGCCTTTTATCGAGCCAATTATCTGGATTGCGGTCGCAGGTACGGTAATTTATCTGCTGATGAGTCTTCGCAAGCGCAAAAAATCTTCTCGCTTCTCCAGCTAACAGAAAAGGGGATATGTGTATGAAGAGGGCTAAAAAACAAAGTTCACGAATATTGCTGACCGCAATCGTTATCGGCCTGACCGCCGCTCTCACGCTTGGGGGCTGCCGCAGCAAAGACAGCGTACCAACAGAGCAGGAGCTTACCGCCAAAATCGCGGAAAAACAAGAGCAAAAGCGGGAACAGAAGATAAATAGCGCCCGACAGGAGCTGGATCGTTATTTTGAATCAGTGGCGGCCTCGGTCAAAAAATTGGGAGAGAAACGGGCCGCTTTTTTTGAGGCATTCACCGGTTTAAGCGAGCAAAAGCTGACGAAAAGACAAGCACGCACCCAGGTGGCAACGGCCATTGCCGATTATGAAAAAACGTTGGGTGAGCTAAAGACGCTCCAGCTCCCCGCTTACAAAGAGGTGCAAAGTTTTCACCAGGAAATACACCGTACGATGGGCGCATACGTTCCGCTGATGAAAAAAGCTGAGCAGGGACTCCGCCAAAAAGATGCCGAAACGCTGAAAGAAGTGGAAAAGCAAATGGCAATCCTTGACGATCAGGTGAAAAAAACACTTGAAAAAAGTTCCAAGCTGCAGGTGAAAGTTAATACAGGTCAATAAAAAACAGGGTCTCGTCCAAAGGCGCGGCCCTGTTTTTTACTGGCGGTTTATTTCCGTAAGCTCCGGGTAGCCGGATACTTGATACGATTTCACTTCGGGCATATACTGCAGCGGCAGACGAACGGCAAATTGCTTCTGTGCACCGGCAATGGCGACCCACGCATTCAACGTAATCATTCCCTTATACTGACCCTCAGGCGCAATATCTTTAATCGTGATTTGCTTCACCCGCTCCCCATGAGGCCAGAGTATTTTCTCCACCGAGAGATCAGGCCCCAAATATTTACGAATTTCAGGGTTGATCCCTTTCGCTGTCAACCACTTGGTGCTAAACTCTACAGCAAACGCTTTGGCTTCAGGCGTAGCCACTGCGCTGAGTTTCTGTGACGGAATTAACGTATTTTCCAGATAAGAAGTGTTCAATCGAACCAAGCTTAACGCCCCGTTATAAAGAAGAACGAGCGCCGCAATAACACCGATGACCTGAATGGCGCGCAGCCACAAACGGTTCTGTTTTCGCTTTCGCCATCCTTTCAACGTGCTTATTTTCCGCTTGTCCCCCATACGTCATCCACTCCCGGTTGAACGCTTTTGCGCCCTATCTTTTATTTTCTACAATTCACATCTTGGCAATATGTATATTCTATCATGAACATAAAAGCAAAACACCCTTTTCCACTGAACGCTATCCCCGGTATACGGCGGATTCAGGGGATTTCTGCGGCTTAGTGTTCGGTGCAAAATTTACATTTTGCCTTTTGCCAGGGTGAAAGAATAAGCAGCCGCTTTTTGCCGTACAATACGTTTCGTAATGCAGTTGCATTCACCAATCCATCCAAGGAGGAATCATCGTATGGCAAAACCGGATAACCGCAAAGATAATGTGAAAAAGCTGAAAGAAATGGTACAAAACACCATCGGAAACATCGAAGCGGCGGAAGAGACGATGAGCAACACGCATATCACGCAAGAGCAGCGCCAGCAAATTGAGACGAAAAACGAGCGCCGCAGAGCAAGCATCGAATCAATGCGCAACGAAATCAAAGACGAGGCGCAAGCTCAGGAAAACCGTTTCGAGTAGGCAAAGCGCTTACAATAAGAAAGCCGGAATCATCCGGCTTTCTCTGCCATATAATCATCATAAAAAACGCGAAATCTGCCTTTACATTCTCTTTCGGTTCGCATATTATATAAATCGTGTGTTCGAGATAAAAACAAGTGGAGAAAAGAAAAACAGGAAGTGAATAGAATGAGAAAAATTCAAGAAGTCCTGTCAGCAGGCGAAGCAATTGAATTAACGGAGCTATTCGATGACCGTCTCCAGTGGGATGATTCATTCAATTTGATGGAGTTATTGAACAGCGGACTCGTTAAATACAACGGCGTGGCATTAACTCGTGAGGAGAGCCTTGAAATCATCGCAGCTTTGAAAGCCCTCGCCGCCTAGCATACACAACCGCCCCGGTTTCACTCTAATCCGGGGCGGTTGTTTTGTTATCAGTCTTCAAAAATTCCGTATACGATCCATTGGACAATCGCCAGCACAATCGAGGCGAAAAACGCGGCAAAGAAACCTTCCACATGAAAGCCCGGTACGATATTGCCGGTTAACATCAACAGCAGCGCATTAATAACAAGGGCAAACAATCCCAGCGTCAAAATTGTAATCGGAAGGGCCAAAAGCTGAAGAATCGGGCGGATAATCATGTTGATAAACCCGAGAACCAGCGCTGCGATAAAGGCCGCAGCCACGCTGTCAAACCAGATGGCATCAAACAGCCATGCGACAATAAGAAGCGAAACGGCCGACAATACCCAATGCCAGAGCCACCGCATGTAAACTTCCCCTTTCTTTTTCGTTCTCTTCTATATTTATAGTATACACTCCATTAGCCTTCGGTTTCGTCTTTTCTTCCGCGGCTTGTCCCTTCTTTCTCCTCTTTCTCTTCCCTTTCGGCCCGCATCCTCTCGGCCGGAATCTCTTCTGCGGAAATCATCTGAGCTTCCAACGGCCGATTATATACGCTAATCGGCTCTTCATTCACATCCGGTCGGACCGTCTCGTCCTGTGCGACGCCGCGCATAATCTCTACACTAAGCGGCAGGTATTTGAACATATGCCGAATCACCGTCTTTTTCGCCATCTCTTCATAGTCGGTCACCCACGGACCGCTATTGTACGAACGGGAGCGCATGCGCCGTCTGTCGATTTCTTCTTTTGACATGAATTCGAACTGATATCCCCCGTCCATGAAATGTGCTACCGCATAAACGCCGATAAATTCGCCGCGCTCGCTCATCGCCGGCTTGTGGGTAAGCGACGGATGCAGTCCGTATTCGTATTCAAATTCGTCGTTGGAATACACTTCATGTGCGTATATGCTTTTAATGTTGCCGGAGCGGCGCGCCAGGTCAATCATGCCTTTATACCCGATGATGAATGTCGCTTCCCGTCCATACGGAATGATGTAGCACTGACCGAGCAGGCCGGGTTCAAGGCCAAGCTGCGCCGCCTGCATTACCGCTCCAAGAAGAGACGGCACCGTGCACTCCAAAAGCAGCGGATTGGTGCGGATGGTCGTTAAGGCAATACGCAGCAGTCTGTCCACATCCATATGTTTCGGCAATACGCGTGCGATTTCCGGTTCCATTTTCTTTAAATATGCACCAATGGTTTGCGCGGGCGTGGGCGGACTGGCTCCGGTTTCTTTTGCTTTTGCTTCCAGTTTCTTTTTTAAATCATCTGCCATCGTATCTCCTCCTGCTTCGTCTATGTGATCAAAAAACGCCGCATTGTCGTCGGTCGGATAAATTCTTCATAAATCTCAGGGCGCTTCTCTTTTAACGCCTTCACGTCCACGGTCCGGCGTGAAATGTTTTTCCAACTGACACGGTGTTCACCGGTAATGCCGATCTCATGGCGACCGATGAGCGCTTTCAGCCGGTTCTCCGCTTCCCTCTTACGCTCCTCCGCTTCCTCGATGTCCCGGCTCGCCTGTTCCCATCGGGTAATAAGCTCCTCCGCCTCGTCCGGCAGCACCGTTACACTGTCTGCTTCGCCTTCAGGATACATGCTGGCAAGAAGGTCTGCAGCGGCTTCGCTTCCGTCCGGCAGCGGAGGAATGCCGGTGAGCACGTGGTTATGCCAGAAGTGTTCACAGATTTGAACGCTCAGCGCAATCAACTCGTCATCGCGCTTCACGATCTGATAGTGGAATGTGTTGCCGCCGATGAGGACAGCGAACGCCCCCCAGGTAAGCCCTGTAATATACAGATACCATTGGAGCTGCAGCCGGTAGGCTTCAGGAATACCGTTTTCTTCCCATTCTTTGCGCATATATTCCGAAGCAGTCTTAATCTCAAGAATACCGTTGCCGCGCTCCGGCTCGATAATTAGCCGGTCAATGTTGCCCATTACCCACTCTTTTTCAGGATGCTGCAGGATGGCATTGCACCGCTGCAGCTTGTATCCGGTTCGGCGGGTAAATTCTTCAGCCACGACCTCTTCAAGAAGCCGTCCGAAGTGCATGGCTTCCGTGTCTTCCCGCTCGACATCCTGTCCAATCTTTTCAAGATATACCGCAATTGCGCTCTTATGCTTATCCACTCCACAAATAGCCCCTACGTCACTGCCGGAAATCCCCTGCCGACGCCAGGCAAGCCATTCGTCCCGCGGCAGGTCGGTCGTGTTTACAAGTCGTATCGCCTGCATGGTTCCTCCTTTGCATCGTTCTAACGTGCCAACCGGCTTTCTCAATCTTACCTTCCCCTCTTTTCCATAGAAAAAAACATCCCCCTTTTTTTGCACGCTGCAATCTATGCACATGACCGGGAAAAGGAAAAGAGAAATTGGCGCTTAAAATCGCCTGTACGAGCAAAACACGGAGCAAAATCTCGCTCCGTGTTTATTTTTTTCGACGTGACTGGTGCCCGATATAGCGTTCAATGGTTATAATGAGGAAAAGTCTCTTTAAGTATACCTGAAAGAATTGTCATGATAAGAATTGTTGCAATATATGATATAGAAAAAGAGGAGGAACAATCGTATGGAACCGATCCCTGTGATAATTTTGAGCGGCTTTTTGGGCAGCGGCAAAACGACACTGCTGCTGCGCCTGCTGCAGGAAGCAACCCGGCGCGGACTTCAGCCTGCCGTTCTCATGAACGAACTCGGCACAATTGATGTGGATGGCCGCCTGGTCAACGCTACTCTGCAGGAAAATCAGGTGATGGAGAAACTGCTCGACGGCTGCATTTGCTGCAGCAAAAAAAGCGAGGTCCTAGAAAGCATAGAGAAACTGCTGTGCAAGCAGCCGGATGTCATTTTGGTAGAGCTGACCGGGGTGGCGAATCCGGAAGAGGTCGTCGATATGCTGACTGAGCCACAAGTAAAGGAGAAGGTCCGCTTCCATAAAATTTTAACGACGCTCGATTCGTATTATTATCTGGAATACACCAGCATTTTTGAAGTGGACAGGCAACTGGTCCGCACAGTCAAGCGCCAAGTAGAAGTGGCTGACATCATCATCGTTAATAAAACAGAGGACATGAAAGAAAGCCACAAAACGAAACTGCTGAAAACACTGCATAAGCAAAACGATCGCTCACCGATTCTATTTACGACATACAGCGACATTGATCTAGCACCGGTATTCGAGACGATAAGCAAACGTGAGAAAACGGAAGCTGCGAAAAAGTCTCCGTTCTCCATCGTCAAACCTGCACACAAGCACACTCATGCAAATGCGAATATGAACGAAGGATCATACTCCCGTGTTCAGACATATACCTTGCCCGTTAATGAACCTGTGCAGCCAAAGAAAGTAGAAAAGCTGCTAAAAAGCTATCACCCGCAGCTGCTGCGTGCCAAAGGCTACCTGAAAACAGCAGACAAATCCGGCATGCAGCTGATGCAGTATGCGGCCAAGCGAACGGAATGGGAACCGGTGGAAGATGCGGAGGAATGCTATTTGGTGCTTATCGGCATCGATCTTCCAGTAGATGAAATCCGTTATAAATGGAACGAATTATCTCTTAAGGCAACGTCCCGCTGATTTTAGCAGGACAAGCGTGAACAGAACAGGAGTTTTGCTGATGAAAGCTGTACTGATTTTCTTCATCCGCCTATACCAGCGGCTCATATCGCCGCTTCTCCCCCCATCCTGCCGGTTTTACCCGACCTGCTCGCACTATGGACTTGAGGCGATTCAGCGCTTCGGGGCGCTCAAAGGCGGCTGGCTGACCGTCAAACGAATCGCCAAATGCCATCCATTCCATCCGGGCGGCATCGATCCGGTACCCGAGAAGCGGAAACCAAACTGAAAGGAACGGAGCTCAAGAATGGAAGCGTTTGAGAGAGAGAAATTGGAGAGAAAGCTTACAATCTACGAATTTATTTTGAATCAAATTAATGAAGGCATTCACGCTATCGATGAAGACGGCATTTCGATTATCTACAATGAGAAAATGTCCGAGATTGAAGCGATGAAAAAAGAAACCGTGCTCGGCAAGCGCCTGCTTGACGTTTTTACCTTTACAAAAGAACAGGAAAGCACCCTGCTGCAGGCGCTGCATCAGGGTGAGATGACGAAAAACGTTAAACAAACGTATTTCAATGCCAAAGGCAAACAAATTACGACCATTAACAATACATTTCCGATTGTCAAGAACGGACGGACCATTGCTGCCTTTGAACTTGCCAACGATATTACCCGGATGGAGCACATGCTGCGCGAGAACTTTATGAAAGATAAAGACACACGCTACGTGTTCGAGAGCATCATCGGGGAAAGCGACGCCATTCGTGAGGTGATTGAGGCAGCACGGCGCGCGGCACGCACTTCTTCGTCCGTGCTTATCGTGGGTGAGACCGGCACGGGCAAGGAGTTATTCGCCCAGAGCCTTCACAATGACAGCGCCCGCTCGTCCGGCCCGTTTATCTCACAGAACTGCGCAGCCCTGCCCGAGCATCTGATTGAAGGACTGTTGTTCGGTACACGACG
>NZ_DFMZ01000112.1:11912-25856 GCF_002375825.1 Aneurinibacillus sp. UBA3580 | reverse complement strand
CCTCATTCTTTCCTCTCTTTTCCTTCGTACCACAAGAGTCAGCCGCTCTTCTCTGCATTTTCATGTCGGGGTTGCGGCTGAGATGCCATGGTGGTTTTCCGTATATTTTTGTCCGGTAAAAAAGGTATAAAAAGGGCAAAAAAGGAATTTGGTCCATTGTTCGCAAAAAGAAGGAGTTCTCTTTTCAGCTTCATCATTTCTTTGTATAATGGCTGTACTATTGAGCATGAGCAAAAAACAGGAAGAAGAAGCGGGGCTTATTGAGTAGAGAAGGGGAGGAATCTATCAATCATGCTACCGCTGAAGAAAATGGTTGTTTCTACCGTTGCCGCCGGAATGATGGTTAGCGCTCCATTAATGGCCGAAGCGTCCATGGGAGATCAGACGCTTCACTACGGAATGAAGAATGGTGATGTGCAGGAGTTGCAGAGCGCACTGAAGAACCGTGGATACTTCCATTTTCACACGGCGACCGGCTATTATGGCACGATAACGGTTGATGCCGTAAAATCGTTCCAGCGTGCGAAAGGCTTGGAAGTAGACGGTATTGCCGGGCCGCAAACATTCCAGGCGTTGAATGCTTCAGGCGATAATGTCAAGCCGGGCAAAGTGCTGACAATGGAAAGCACGGCGTACACCGCGAATTGTGCGGGATGTTCCGGCGTAACGTCCCAGGGCATTAACCTGAAAGAAAATCCGGACGCTAAAGTCATTTCCGTCGATCCGTCCGTCATTCCGCTTGGGTCCAAAGTATACGTAGAAGGCTACGGGATGGCGATTGCCGGTGATACGGGCGGCGCGATTAAAGGGAACAAAATTGATGTCTTTTTCTCTGACCGCAATCAGGCGTTGCAGTGGGGACGCAAAGATGTAACAGTAAAGGTGTTTGAGTAGGACGTCCGAAATCGGAACAGTCGAAAGCCGGGCCGATATGACCAGGCCTTTTGGTGATATAGGAAAGCAGGGAAAAACTCGCGGGGTGTGTGCCGACCGTTGCTTTTTCTGTGAGGAGCGTGTGGCTCGAAGGCAGGGAAAGACCGGCAACGCCCGCGAGTTTTTCTTATGCGTTCAGCGGTTATAGAATAAACGCGGAAGACTGGAGGTAAGCGTTCTCCTCGCCATGTTTGTGCGTATGACCCAGTGCGTCAGCTGCCATCATTGCAGCATAGACTCTATCCGGAGTAATCTCCATGTCCATATTGTAGATGGTTTCGCCTTCTATGCAGGCTGCTTCCGCCGCATGCCGAATCCGTTCGGAGCTGGCACTCTCGAGTCCGATATCAGCGAGCGTCGTCGGTAGACCGACCAGGCGGCAGAATGTGATGACTTCTTCGATTTCTTTTATGCTTCGATTCTCCAGCACGAGCTGGGTAAGCGTTCCGAACGCAACTTTTTCTCCATGGCAGTACGGATGGGTTTCCTCAAGCACGGTCAATCCGTTATGGACAGCGTGGCAGGCGGCGAGGCCCGCACTTTCAAAACCGAGGCCGCTTAACAGCGTATTCGCTTCTACAATGTTATCCAGCGCTTCCGTTACTACCCTTCGTTCACAGGCGATTTTGGCTTTGTACCCGTCGCGCATTAAAATATCATAGCACAGCCGGGCAATGGCAAGAGCCGCCTGGGTCATCGTGCCGCCGGCGATATTTTTCGCCCGTGCCCTGGCACAGGCCGCCGCCTCAAAATAGGTGGAAAGCGCATCTCCCATCCCGGCTACTAATTGCCGAACCGGGGAGCGGGCAATGGTTTCCGTATCGAGCAGCACCAGATCGGGGTTTTTCGGCAGTACAAGATAGCGCTCGAATACTCCATCATCACTGTAAATGACGGAGAGTGCACTGCACGGCGCATCGGTGGAAGCGATGGTCGGTACGATAACAACCGGTACACCCAGCTCAAACCCTGCTGCCTTTGCGGTATCGATTGCCTTGCCGCCGCCGATACCGATAACGACGTCTGCGGCCTGGTCACGGCCAATGTCGCACATTCGCTTGATTTCGTTGTCCGAGCTCTCGCCCTGGAACGTTTCAATATGGTAGCTTACATGGTGATCAGTAAGACTCTGGATAACATTTTGCCTGACGGATTCAATGCCCCGTTGTCCACCGAGAATGAGCGCTTTCTTCCCGAGAGAAACAACGTAGTGGCCAATTTTACCTGTGACACCGGCTCCCTGCACATACTTACCTGGAGAAACAAAAATTTGCGGCATGAAATATCCTCCTTTTTAATAACGCTTACAACATAAGATAGTAAGCGTTTACATTATACATGGAGGATTTGAAAATGACTCTGTATGATTTTGAGGAAAAGTAGCACTTAAATGACCATCTAATCAGGGAAAACTGCTTCTTGCACTTGTAGCAATTTTTCTCTCATGATAGAGTTAAACAAACAAAGGATCGGAGGAAGGGGATGGAGCGAGAGTATCATTGCTGTGCAACGTGCCGTCATTTCCGGGTGGTTAAACGAACCGGAAGTAAAACGGAATATGTCTGCGGCAGACTTGGCTATGCGACAAAGCCGACCTATCGGTTCGATTGCTGGACGCCGAAGGAGATTGTCTTAGAGAGAATGCGGAACGAAAAATAAAAGGAAAGGAAGGACGCTATGGCTTCTTTAACACTTCGTGATATTGTGGATGTGGAAGTGCTTCAGGAAGTACAGGATCGATTTTCCGATGCGACCGGACTTGCCGTTATTATCGGTGACGAGCAGGGTCGTCCGATTACCGTACCCAGCAATTTTACTTCTTTCTGCACGTATATTCGTTCCTGTCCCGAGGGCCTTAGCCGCTGTATTCTTTCGGATGAGAAAGTGGGAATTATGGCAGCGCAAGAAGAACGGCCGGTGATTCACCGCTGCCACTCCGGATTGGTGGATTTAGCCGCCCCGATTATTCACGATGGTCGGTATCTCGGCGCCATATTGTGCGGGCAGGTACTGATAACCGAAAACGAAGCGGAACAGCTGGCAGCGATTCACCGCAGCGTAAGCGGGCTTCCGCTGGATCAGACAAAACTTGCTGAATCTCTACGACAAGTGGCGAGGCAGGACAAGAAAAAAGTGAGCGCTATTGCGGAGCTTCTTTTTCTAACCGCTAATTACATCATTAAAATGATTGCCGAGCAGGTGGCCCAGCAGGAACTTAATGAGAAGACGCAGAAGCTTGTAGAAGAGCTGCGCGTGCGCGCGGAACTTGAGAAAACCCTGCAGGATATTGAGCTGAAAATGCTGCAATCACAGATGAATCCCCATTTTTTATTTAATACGCTTAACACAATTTCTCGCCTCGCTTATTTGGAAGGGGCCGAGAAGACACAGGAAATCACGTACAGTCTCTCCCGTATTCTTCGCTATAACCTGCGCAAAATTGACAAGCTGGTTCCGCTTGAAGAGGAGCTAGAGTATATCCATCATTATCTGTTTATTCAAAAAACTCGCTATCGGGATCGCCTGCGTTTTGAGTGTGATATCGATCCGGAGCTTGAACGCATGCCGATTCCGCTGCTTACGCTGCAGCCGCTTATTGAAAACGCTATCGTACATGGATTTGAACCGGAAGGAAAGCCGATGACAATTCGGGTGCGGGGAGAATATGCAAAAGGCACCGTCCGGTTTACTGTAGAAGACAACGGACAGGGAATGCCGCCGGCAAGACTTAGGGATATGCTGTCAACCGTACACGGCCGCGACACAGGCCACACCACCGGTATCGGACTGTATAACATTCACCGTAGATTGCAGTACGAATTCGGACCCAATTACGGAATTACCGGGATGAAAAGTGAGCCGGGCAAAGGAGTCAGCATTACGATTACACTACCGGGAGGAAAGCTGTATGAATCTGCTGATTGTGGATGACGAACCGCTTGAGAGAGAAGTGCTAACCAGAATTATCACGGAAGGAGAATTTACGGGAGCACGCTGCTTTGAAGCGCACAATGGAGCGGTTGCGGTGGAGGTAGCCAGGCAGCATGTGATTGATTTGGCGATTCTCGACATGAAAATGCCGGTGATGGATGGGCTGACGGCGGCGAAACAAATTCGAGCGGAACGCCCGGACTGTCGAGTGATTTTCCTGACCGCATATGAAGAGGAGCGATACGCCGAACAGGAATTGCGCGAATTGGATGCTAAAGCTTATCTTTTGAAACCGGCGCACCCAAAAGAAGTGGCCCGGACGCTGCGTGAGTTTTTCCCTGCGCGGACTCATCCTCGTACGGAGTCTACGGAAGTTCATCCGATACGCAGAATTAAAGAATATATTAAACGGCATATCGCCGAAGAGATTACGTTAGAGAGCCTGGCTGAAGTCGTTCATCTGCATCCGCAGTACGTTAGTCGTCTGTTCAAACAAAAAGCCGGAATGACAGTAACGGATTATATTATTCAAGTGAGATTGGAAAAAGCGAGGCAGCTTCTAAGCGAGACGGATCTGTCAATGGCTCAGATTGGGGAACGATGCGGCCTGCTGGATCCGAATTATTTCTCGCGCTTGTTCCGCAAATATGAAGGCATGACACCGACGCAGTATCGCAAACGTCAAATGGCGTCGCCTAATCTGCTGCCCTATCAATTTCAGCAATCGCTTTTTTGATAGAAAAGTAAAGAGAGTGCTAATGATAGTCATTTGAATACAGATACAAAAAATAAATTGAAAATTATAATTATTGATGAGGGAAGGCGATAAAAGAAAGGGTGAAAGTATGCAGGCTTCGCAGCTTAAGAAACGTTCCGGGCGTTTTGAAGTGCTTGAGAAACAGCCGATTAACCAGGACGGATTTGTCGCGGAATGGCCCGAGATGGGATTTGTCGCCATGTCGAGCCCGAACGATCCGAGTCCATCCGTGAAAGTAGAGAATGGCAGAATTGTCGAATTAGACGGGAAGCCGCGGGAGAAGTTCGATATGCTGGACCGGTTTATCGCAGATTACACAATGGATGCGGAAAAGGCAGAGAGCGTCATGGCAATGGACGGGCTCGAAATTGCCCGTAAGCTCGTTGACATTCATGTCTCCCGCGCTGAGATTATCGACATTGCCCGGGGTATGACACCTGCAAAGGTAGTGGAAGTGCTCAATCACATGAACGTGGTGGAAATGATGATGGCACTGCAGAAGATGCGGGCGCGCAAAACGCCATCCAACCAGTGCCACGTTACCAATGTGCGGGACAACCCGGTGCTTATGGCTGCTGATGCGGCGGAAGCGGGATTGCGCGGTTTTGATGAGCAGGAGACGACGGTTGGAGTAGTTCGCTATGCACCGTTCAATGCCCTGGCTCTGCTTGTTGGCTCCCAAACCGCACGGGGCGGCATTCTGACGCAGGATGCGCTCGAAGAAGCAACCGAATTACGTCTTGCCATGCTCGGTTTAACCTCCTATGCGGAAACAATTTCGATTTACGGGACGGAATCGGTATTTATCGACGGAGATGATACGCCGTGGTCCAAGTCGTTTCTTGCGTCGGCGTATGCTTCCCGCGGCGCGAAAATGCGCTTTACTTCCGGTACAGGGTCCGAAGTGCAAATGGCAGGCGCGGAAGGCAAATCGATGCTGTATCTGGAAGTGCGCTGCGTCATGATGGCCAAAGGCGCGGGTGTGCAGGGACTGCAGAACGGCTCCATCAGCTGCATTGGTGTGCCAGCGGCCGTGCCGAGCGGGCTGCGCGCCGTGCTGGCGGAAAATCTCGCTACGACCATGTTTGATTTGGAAGTGGCTTCCGGAAATGACCAGACATTCTCGCATTCACCGATTCGCCGCAGCGCCAAGATGCTCTGTCAGATGCTTCCGGGCACCGATTTTATCTTTTCTGGATACAGTGCAGTTCCGAACAGCGACAATATGTTCGCCGGATCAAATATGGATACGGCGGATATGGATGATTATCTTGTTCTGCAGCGGGACATGATGGTGGACGGAGGATTGCGCCCGGTCGATGAGGACAGCGTGATAGAGATTCGTTATAAAGCGGCTAAAGCATTGCAGGCTGTATTTGATGAGCTGGGTTTTCCGGCGATTACGGATGAAGAGGTAGAGGCTGCCGCATACGCCAACAGCAGTGAGGACATGCCGCAGCGCAATGTTGTAGAAGATTTAAAAGCGGCGGAACGAATTTTGAACGAAGGCATTACCGGATTGGATGTAGCTCTTGCGCTTGAGAAGCGGGGATATCGGGAGGTCGCGGAGCGCGTATTTACTATGCTCAAGCAGCGGGTGACCGGAGATTATCTGCATACGTCAGCTATTATTAATAAAGATAATATAGTGCTCAGCGCTGTTAATGATGAAAACGATTACAAAGGTCCGGGAACCGGCTATCGGCTAAGTCCAGAGAGATGGGAAGAGATTAAAAACATCCGTCAGGCTATTAGCCCGCAGGATTTTGATTAAGGAGGGAGTGCCATGTCATCCACAACCCTTACAGTCGAAATGAATTTGGCCGAGCGGGAGACAGCGAAAAAAGGAACAGATCCGCATGAAGTGGTTATAGCGGTAGGACCTGCATTCGGTACCGCGATAAATCAGACGATTGTCCATGTAAACCATGCATACGTACTGCGTGAGATTCTTGCCGGAATTGAAGAGCAGGGTGTTAAGCCGCGGGTCATCCGCAGCCGCTCGGTTGCTGATCTGGCATTCATGGCACACCAAGCGGCCAGGCTTAGCGGGTCGGGAATCAGTATTGGCCTTCAGTCGAGGGGAACGGCGGTTATTCACCAGCGCGATCTGGACCCATTGAGCAATCTGGAATTGTTCCCGCAATCACCGCTCATTACTCTGGAGACATATCGGGCAATTGGGCGGAATGCCGCCATGTATGCGCTCGGTGAAAGTCCAAACCCGGTGCCGGTCGTCAATGACCAGATGGCCCGGCCGAAATATCAGGCGGTAGCCGCCATTCTCTATCTGAAGGAGTGTCAGTCGCTTGTACCGGATGCCAGGCCGGTAGAGCTGGATGTCCAATTCTCTGTAAAAGAGCAGGAGGTGGTGTAATGGAGACGCTTACCCGTGAACATTATCCGCTGGGGCTGAAGCGGCCGGATTTGCTGCGTACTCCGACCGGAAAATCGTACGAGGAATTGACGTTGGATGCGGCGCTTTCCGGGCAAATACAGGCCAGCGATTTGCGGATTAGTCCCGAGACCCTTCAGATGCATGCGCAAATCTGCGATAGCCTCGGAAAGAATCAGCAGGCAAGAAACTTTCGCAGAGCCGCCGAACTTATCGGCATTTCCGACGCACGCATTCTCGAAATCTATAATGCGCTGCGTCCCCGGCGTTCTACAAAAGAAGAGCTGCTGTCCATCGCCGAAGAACTGGAGTCACAGTATGAAGCACACGAGAATGCCGCCCTCATCCGCGAAGCGGCCGACGTATACGAGCAGCGGAACCTGCTGCGCAGGGACGGGGAGTAGCCAAAGTGCCTGAGCTGATTGCCGGAGTCGATATCGGAAACTCCTCGACCGAGGTGGCGTTGGCACGGGTGGACGGCGGAAGGGCTGAGTTTCTTGCGCAGCATCTGACGAAGACGACCGGCGTAAAAGGAACGGTGGACAACGTTTCCGGCATCCGCCTGGCGTTGAAGAAGGCGGTAGAAAAAGCGGGCGTCTCCCTTAAAAATATCTCCAGAATTCGCGTAAATGATGCGGTTCCGGTCATCGGTGACCTTGCGATGGATGTCATCAGCGAGACGCTGATTACCGAATCGTCGATGATTGGACATAATCCTGATACCCCTGGTGGTGCAGGGCTTGCTATCGGCATTACTATTTCGCTTGGTATGCTGGCGTCCGACACGGAAGCGGGGCAGGCATACATCGTGGTGATTCCGCAGGAAGCCGATTATGAGTGGGCTGCCTATAAGATGAACCAGGCATGTGAACGGGGAATCGAGATTGTGGGGGCAATAGCACAAAAAGATGACGGGGTTCTTATTTACAACCGGCTTCGTCACAAAATTCCGATTGTCGATGAAGTAGCTTCCATTGAAAAAGTACCGCTCGGCAAGCAGGCGGCGGTGGAGGTTGCACTTCCCGGATATGTCATCCGTACGCTTAGCAATCCATACGGGCTTTCCACCGTATTCGGGCTGACACCGGAAGAGACCAGACAAATTGCACCCATCGCACGGGCATTGGTCGGCAACCGTTCCGCTGTCGTCATTCGCACACCGCAGGGAGAAATAGTCGAGCGGCGCATCGAAGCGGGCCGTTTAACACTCTACGGCCGGAAAAATAACGTAAGCGTTGCGGTCAATGACGGAGCGGAAGCCATTATGCAGAGCGTTGAAAAAACGGGCGGGCTGCTCGATGTACAGGGAGAGATGGGTACCAATGTCGGCGGTATGCTGAACGGTTTACGTCAGCACTTATCCGACAGTACCGGACAGCCTTTTTCAGACATTACCATTGGAGATTTGCTGGCGACCGATGCGTCTCTTCCCGTTTCGATCGGCGGAGCGATGGCCGGTGAGCTGTCCGTGGAGAGCGGGGTAGCGATGGCATCCATGGTGAGAACGGAGCGGATGCCTGTGGAGAAAGTGGCACAGGCGCTTGAAGAAGAGCTTGGCATTTCGGTGGAAGTCGGAGGGATAGAGGCGGAAATGGCTATCCGCGGGGCGTTAACAACCCCGGGTACAGAAGCACCGCTTGTTATCCTTGATATGGGAGGCGGTTCCACCGATGCCGCCGCGGTGAATGAGCGGGGCGAGATAAGCTCGGTACATCTGGCCGGGGCGGGCGATATGGTCACCATGCTCATCGACGCGGAGCTGGCGCTCGGAGACCGAGAGCTGGCCGAGAGAGTTAAGAAACATCCGCTAGGCAAAGTCGTAAGCCTGTTTCATATGCAGCTTGAAGACGGGACCATGCTGTTCTCCGGCTCTCCGTTTCCACCGGACGTTTACGGTCGGGTGGTTATCCGGGAAGAAGGCGGATTGACGCCGCTTCCCGCCAATCTGTCCATGGAGAAGGTACGGGAGATTCGGCGAAGCGCCAAACGGCGTGTATTCGTTACGAATGCGCTGCGGGCGCTCAAGCAAATTGTGCCCACACAAAACATCCGGCACCTCTCATTCGTCGTCATGGTCGGCGGGTCCGCGCTTGATTTTGAGATTCCGCAGATGGTTACGGAAGAACTGGGCAAATATGGGATCGTGGCCGGATTTGCCAATGTACGAGGAACGGAAGGTCCCCGCAATGCGGTGGCAACCGGGCTGGTATTAACGGCCGCTCGGGAGGTGACCCTGTGAAACGCCGTGTCTATATCCCTATATTCTATGAGAAAGGCGTCGAGAGCAAAGCTCTGCGTGATGTCTGTGCAGGTCTTGAGGAAGAAGGGGTTCCGTTCTCCTGTGCGGAAGACGTAAGCTCGTGCGCTGAGGAATTGGGCAGACGTGCCGCTTCTCTTTCGCCGCTTGAAATCGGTGTTGGCATAAGTGTCGATGGCACATGTACCGTCTGTCATGAAAAACTTCCGCACGGTTCCCCGTATTTAGTAGAGAAAGCCGAAAACGGAAGAGTCCTCGGACAGAATGCGGCCCGTCTCGCGAAAGGATTGCACTTACTTCATATAAAGAAAGGATGAGAGGCGAATGAGCGTGCTCACTCTGGATATGGCAAAGGAAATGATAGAGCAGGCGGAACATGAAGCGCTTCAGGTGGGTGTTCCGATGGTGATCTCTGTAGTTGATGAAGGAGGGAATTTCGTCGCCTGCCACCGGATGGATGATGCGTTGCTGGTTAGCGTCGACATTGCCCAGAATAAAGCGTGGACATCGGTGGCGCTTAAGATGCCGACAGCAAACCTGGCGGAAGCCGGTGCACCGGGTGCTGAGCTGTATGGCATCAATACGACGAACAGCGGGCGCATCGTGTTGTTTGGCGGCGGCATTCCGCTGCGCGCAGAAGGTAGGATCGTAGGCGCGGTCGGTGTAAGCGGGGGGTCGGTGCAGCAGGATATTCAGGTGGCGGAAGCGGCGGTCAAAGCGTTTGAAAGGATGGCGGCTAAAGTATAGGCAACTGAAGGTATAGGTATCCCTTTTATATTCATATATATATTCATATATCTTTTATTTCAAAATTAAAAGGAGGACAAACATTATGATTAGTGCACAACCGGGACAAGAACAAGCCAAGGTGAATTTTAAACCGCAATACGACAACTATATCGGCGGAAGATGGACCGCTCCGGTCAAAGGTGAGTACTTCGATAACATCTCTCCGGTTAACGGCAAAACATTCTGCAGGGTTGCGCGGTCTTCAGCGGAAGATATCGAACTGGCACTCGATGCGGCGCACGCTGCCAAAGATGCGTGGGGCCGTACGCCGGCCGCAGAGCGCGCCCGCACTCTGAACAAAATCGCCGACCGGATGGAAGAGAATTTGGAAATGCTGGCGGTTGCCGAGACGTGGGACAACGGTAAACCGATACGCGAAACGATGGCAGCTGACATTCCGCTCGCCATTGACCATTTCCGCTATTTTGCCGGCATTCTGCGCGCCGAAGAAGGAACCATCAGCGAGATTGACGAGAATACGGTAGCCTATCATTTCTATGAGCCGCTTGGCGTTGTAGGCCAAATCATTCCGTGGAACTTCCCGATTTTGATGGCATGCTGGAAGCTGGCACCGGCGCTGGCGGCAGGCAACTGCGTCGTGCTGAAGCCAGCCGAGCAGACTCCGGCCTCCATTATGGTGCTCATAGAACTTATTGAAGATCTGCTTCCGCCGGGTGTGCTTAATGTAGTGAACGGATTCGGGGTCGAGGCGGGCAAGCCGCTTGCATCCAACCCGCGTATCGCAAAAATTGCGTTCACCGGCGAAACAACAACAGGCCGCCTGATTATGCAGTACGCTTCACAAAATATCATTCCGGTCACATTGGAATTGGGCGGTAAATCACCGAATATTTTCTTCCCGGATGTGGCGGCAAAAGACGATGCGTTCTTCGATAAAGCGATTGAAGGTTTCGTGATGTTTGCGCTTAACCAGGGAGAAGTGTGTACCTGCCCGTCCCGTGCCCTCATTCATGAATCCATCTATGACGAGTTTATGGAGCGGGCGCTCGAGCGCGTCAGAAGCATTAAGCAGGGCAATCCGCTTGACACCGAGACGATGATCGGAGCACAGGCATCTATGGAACAAATGGAAAAGATTATGTCCTATATCGATATCGGTTTGCAGGAAGGCGCAGAGTGCTTAATCGGCGGCGAACGCAACTACCTGGAAGGGGATTTGAAGGAAGGCTATTATATTAAGCCAACCGTTTTCAAAGGCAATAACAAAATGCGCATCTTCCAGGAAGAGATATTCGGTCCTGTCGTATCTGTTACTACATTTGCGGATGAGACGGAAGCGCTGCACATAGCGAATGATACGCTGTACGGTCTGGGTGCGGGTGTATGGACACGCGATATGAATACGGCGTACCGCATGGGACGGAAAATTCAGGCGGGCCGCGTGTGGATTAACAACTACCATTCATATCCGGCTCATGCCGCATTCGGCGGATACAAACAGTCCGGCATCGGTCGGGAAACGCATAAAATGATGCTCAATCACTATCAGCAAACAAAGAACCTTCTGATTAGCTATGCACCGGAAGCACAGGGCTTCTTCTAATCGTTGCGTCAGCGGGGGGTGAGGGTATGGACGAAGTCAAACGGGTGCTGGCAACGGATAAGGCGCTTGCTTTGATCGAGAAACTGAAGGATAGATACGGTCCGCTGATGTTTCATCAGTCCGGCGGTTGCTGTGACGGTAGCTCTCCAATGTGTTATCCGCGGGATGAGTTCATGGTAGGGGATCAGGACATTCTGCTGGGAAAAATCGGGGACAGTCCGTTCTACATCAGCAAGCCGCAATACGAGTACTGGAAACATACGCAATTGATTATTGATGTGGTGAACGGAAGAGGGGGCATGTTCTCGCTTGAAGGACCTGAAGGGGTACGGTTTTTGACTCGTTCGCGGGTATTTACGGACGAGGAACGGGACATGCTGAATAGTAAGTAGGCAGAACGAGCAACCGTAAAGCCTGCGCTATGGGAGGATTGGATCGAAAGAAGCGGAGCGGGGAAAAATCCCCCCTCCGCTTCTTAGCGTGTTAGGTGCTTTTCTTTGAAAATCGTGAGGAAAGAAGGAGAGGGAAGAGGAAAGAAGATTTGAGGAAGAAAAAGGCTTTCGCTTTTTCCTCATTGAAATTATTTCCTCATTTACTCTTTATCTTTTTTTTCATCTTCTTGATTGGCGACCTCGGTTAGCTTCTGCAACAGGATATGCTGCGGCATATGCATAATTTGTTCGATTGGCACGTTGAGTTTTTCGGACAGTATTTTTGCCGTCTCTAAAGAGATCGGGTTCGGTCTCATTAGTAGGGAGTCCACCTTTCTTTTGTTTTTTCCATTATAACAGAAGGAGCGAAGAGTGAAAAAAGGAACGACGTTGCCGCCGTTCCGGATTCTGTCTTACAGTTTGGCAAGGGTTTCATGCAGCTCTTTAATAATTACGGCTTGATAGCCTGTATCTTCGCCGTATTCCTGCAGCATCTTTGCGCGTGCTTCTTTAATCTTTTCCTCGTAATCGGGTGCATTGCGGTCCGGATTTTCCTGCTTGAATGCGGTCATGATAGCCTGCACGTGTACCGGACGCGGACCCCATTTGCCGAGTACATTGCCGTCCGCATCTGTGAAAATGACCACGGGAATTGCGCGGCCGCCCATTGTCAGAAATTGATCCATGACATCAAGGTTGTCTTCCATAATGAGCACTTCTGTCGTGATGCCGGCTTCATTCATAGCACGGAATACGACCGGCACATTGCGTACGACGTCCCCGCACCAATCCGACGCAAGAATCAGGCAGCGCAAATCGTTACGGTTTGCAAGGGATTGAAAAAATGTCTGCTCCCCTTCCGGCCAGGAGAAACGGTTGTACCAATCGTGAAACGCTTCTTTATTTTTGGTCATGCCTTCCATGAACTGTTCCGGTGTTTTGCCGGTACCAAATTTATCTTTTAGATTGACGCTCATCTGCAGGCCTCCTTGTCTCTATCATTTTCAGTATGTGTTGTGTTTCGGCGCAAATCGTAAAATTCCTGCATAGGAATGTGCCCGGAAGATGTTGGATTACAGATATGGAACTGTTTCTTATCCTGTGTATAGCATGGTATATAATTCTGAAGGAACGGATGAGGAGCTTGCGTTCTTCATCCATTATTTTTTTGTTAATAATGGTAAGATGAAGATATATACTATATACAATGGAGGTTCACAGATGGCAGACAAGCAATACTTGCAGGAATTAAAAGATTATTTCTCCGATGTGCCGTTCTGGAAGCATACCGGCTGCGTTATCGAGAGTGTTGAAGCGGGCACGTCGTTGCTTTCGCTTACCGTAGCGCCCGAGCATATGAACGGAAACATGACGCTGCACGGTGGTGTATATGCCACATTACTGGACAATGCGATGGGGCTTGCGGCGCGCTCTGAAGGAGACATGAAGCAGGCGACCACCAATATGAATATCCATTATCTTGCCGCTGTGGGTGAAGGTAAAGTCTATGCGCGCGGCCGCATTGTACACCGTACCAAACGTACGATTACGACAGAAGCGCGCGTCGAGACGGAAGACGGAACGCTGCTGGCGGTGGCGACAGGAAGCTTCCGTGTATTGAAGTAGTAAAGCTTTCAAATATAGAGAAAAGGAAGAAAAAGAAATGTGGAACACCATTGCATTTTATGCAGGCACTGTACTATTTGCTGTTTTGCTAATTTTCATTGTAGGCCTTGTGTTTGGCTTACGGATGCCGCTGATGGGTAAATGGCGGAAAAATAGAAAACAACCATGACTTTTCAGCCGCAACCCTGACATGAAAATCATGGGAGGGCGGCTGACTTTTGGGGTACGAGGGAAAAGAGAGGAAAGAATGAGGAGAGGATT
>NZ_DFMZ01000112.1:0-11783 GCF_002375825.1 Aneurinibacillus sp. UBA3580 | reverse complement strand
TAGATCTTTTTTCCTCCCTCTTCCTTCATGATTTTCACAGAAAAAAATAAAGAAAATGAGGCCCTTCTTTCATGAAGCGGCCTCGCTTTCTTTATATCGGTTATACGGCTGTATAAAAATCGTTAAACTCTTCACGTGAAATCTTGCAGCGTCCGTCCGCAAACAGGAGGTAAACGTCGCTTTCTGTTTCTTTCACAACCATTCCATGCTGTGGAAGGATTTTATCGTACCCTTTTTTCGTTTGTACCCATGCAATCTTCATGACAAATACCTCCTTGTTTTGATCGTTTTTGGTACATAAAATAATAACACTTTGTTAAGTTATTGTAAATATTTCGTTAAGAATAGTTTATTCTATTGCTTTTTATTTATAAGTATGATAAAAAAGGAAAATTTTTATTTACTTTATTTCTATGCGTAAAGAAGGGGAAAGTTTTTACTAAAAAATTACAGTATATCTTAAGTTTATTGGCAATATGTTCGCAATTTTGTAAAATAAAAAAATACATAAAGCGGGGAGAGGGGAGTAAGCATGAGAGTTTCATTATTTATCACCTGTCTATCGGATGTGTTCTTCCCGAATGTTGGACAGAGTGTAGTGAAAGTGCTGGAGCGCTATGGCGCTCAAGTAGATTTTCCGCAGGCACAGACGTGCTGCGGACAGCCCGCTTACAATAGCGGCTACCACAGAGAAGCACGCGAAGCCGCCAGGCATATGATTGATGTTTTTGCGGACAGCAACTATGTAGTTGCGCCGTCCGGTTCCTGCGTAGCGATGATTCGCCATTATTATCCTGAGCTTTTAAAAGAAGAGCCGACCTGGCGGGAGAAAGCGGAAGCGCTGACAAAGAAAACATACGAATTCTCTGAGTTTCTTGTGCAGGTCTTGCAGGTAGATCGGATAGATGCAAGCCTGCATGCCAGCGCTACCTACCATCATTCCTGTCATATGAGTCGTGGACTTGGCATTAAGGAAGAGCCTGCCGCTCTTCTTGAACAGGTAAACGGATTGGAAATGGAAGAGTTGCCGTACTGCCAGGACTGCTGCGGATTCGGCGGTACATTCGCAGCAAAGATGAGCACGATCTCCGAAGCGATGGTAGACGAGAAAATTAAACATATCGAAGAAACCGGTGCAAATGTGCTGATTGGCTCCGATATGGGATGTTTAATGAATATCGGTGGCCGCCTTCGCCGGACAGGAAAAGATGTGCAGGTTATGCATGTGGCGGAAGTGCTGGCGCAGGGAGGAGCCAAATGAGCGTACAACCACTCGAATTTTTCGGACGGGTCGATAAGGCGCTGATGGACGAGCAACTGCGCAAAGCGGTGCCGTTTACCCAGGACAGGCTTCGCGGCGGACGGTTCCAGGCCGCGGATGAACTGGGCAATGTGGAAGAATGGCGCAATCTGGCCGCGCAGATCCGTATGCATACGATTGAAAACCTTGACAGTTACCTGGAGCAGTTGACCGATAACGTAGAAAAGAACGGCGGGCATGTGCATTTTGCGCCTACGGCGTCCGATGCGGTCGCTCATGTGTTGCGGATTGCCAAAGAAAAAAATGCCCGTTCCGTCGTAAAATCGAAATCAATGGTATCGGAAGAAATTCATCTTAATAAGCATCTGGAAGCAGAAGGAGTACGGGTCATTGAATCGGACCTTGGAGAATACATTATTCAACTGGCAGGCGAGACGCCTTCCCACTTGATTGCGCCGGCGATTCATAAAACGAGAACCCAGGTGGCGGAGCTGTTCTCCGGGGTAGCCGGCCGTACGCTGTCCGATGCGACGGCAGAGTTGTGCCAGTTCGCCCGCGAAGAGCTGCGGCGCGAGTTTCTTGAAGCCGACATTGGGATTTCCGGCTGTAACTTTGCGGTAGCTGAATCGGGATCGATTGTACTGATTAGCAACGAAGGGAACGCCCGTCTGACGACGACACTGCCCAAAGTACATATTGCAATTATGGGCATGGAACGGCTTGTGCCGACCTGGGAAGAACTTGATATTGTCGTATCGATGCTGACCCGAAGCGCTACAGGCCAGAAGATTAGCGTGTATATGACGGCAATGAGCGGCCCACGCCGTCCGGAGGATATCGACGGACCGGAGGAATTCCACTTGATTATACTCGATAACGGGCGTTCAGACATTCTGGGTACGGCTTATCAGGAAGTATTAAAGTGCATTCGTTGCGGCGCCTGCTTGAACGTATGTCCGGTATATCGCCATATTGGAGGCCATGCATACGGAGGTGTCTACAGTGGACCGATCGGTGCGGTATTAACACCGCTGCTGGAAGGGTATGAAGAATGGAAGGAATTACCGTATGCTTCGAGTCTATGCGGGGCTTGTACGGAAGTGTGCCCGGTGAAAATTCCGCTGCATGATTTGCTGATTGAGCATCGCAAAGACGAAGTGGAAAACGGCTTTACCTCCTGGCAGGAGAAGCTGGCGTTTAAAGGTTTTGGTTATTTGACATCGCATCCTTTTCTTTATGATAAAGCGGTTCGTGCCAGTCATATGGCAACCGGATGGCTGTCAAACGAAGGTGTCATCGAGACAGGACCGGGGCCGCTCGCCGGCTGGACAAATGTGCGCGATTTGCCTCGTCCGGCCAAACAATCGTTCCGTGAATGGTGGAAGAACGAGAAGGGGGGCGGTCCACGTGGCAGCTAAAGAACGGGAAGAATTCCTAAACCGGATTGCCGGCAAGTTAGGGCGTGCGCGACGCAGCGGCGTTAAGTCGCCGCGCTGGGACACGAAGCCGTATGCGCATCTCCACAAGGGTTTAGACCATGAAGGTTTAGTCCAGCAGTTTATCGGAAATTTGCGCACCCTGCAGACCGAAGTGCTGCGAGTTTCACCGGAGGACGCGGGACAGGCGCTGGATCGAATTTTCGAGAGCGCTTCAGTCCGTTCGGTCGTATACTGGGATGATGAGCGACTGCATGCAATAGGTTTGAGCCGTCTTCTGGATGAAAAAGGTGTAGTACACCGTGCCTGGGATACAGCGGTGGACGAACAGGAGCTGCGTAATTATACGGCAGGCGTTGAAATGGGAATTGCCTATGCCGAACTAGGGCTTTCCGAGACAGGTTCGGTAATGCTGTGGAACGGCGGCGGACGGGGACGCCTGGTCAGTCTCCTTCCCCCGGTATTTGTCGTTTTTCTTTCAGAGAAAACCATTGTGCCGCGATTGACCGAAGCAGCGGAGTACATACGCGAGAAAGTGCCCGCCCAGCTTCCGGCATGCGTAAACTTTATAACCGGACCGAGCCGGACGGGCGATATCGAGATGGATCTGGCGTTCGGTGTACACGGTCCGGGCAAGGTGTACGTTATTTTGCTAAAAGGATAACAAGGAGTGGAGCAGAATGATTCAACAGGCAGCAGTTATCGGTTCCGGAGTTATGGGCCACGGCATCGCCCAGGTATATGCACAGGCTGGCATTGCCGTTATTTTATATGATCTGGAAGACAGCTACCTCGAGAAAGCGAAGAAAGCGATCGAAGCAAATCTGGCTCTGCAGGCCGGGCAGGGCCTTCTGACAGAAACGGAGAGTCGAGAGGCGCTTGCCCGCATCACAACGACAACGAATTTGGAAGAGACAGTGAGAACGGCCGAGTTTATTACAGAAGCGATTCCGGAAGTCATTGAATGGAAATGGGAACTGTATGAGAAGCTGGAGCGCCTGGCAAAGCCCGATGCCGTCATTGCATCCAATACGTCGACGCTTCCGATTTCGCGGCTCGCTGAAAAGATGTCCACACCTGAGCGAATGGTCATTACCCATTTCTTCAATCCTGCACAACTGGTTCCGCTGGTCGAGGTTGTCCGGCATGATCGTACAACAGAAGAGGCGATACAGCTGACAATGGAACTGATGCGCAAAATCGGTAAAGCGCCTGTGCTGTTGAAAAAAGAAGTGCCGGGATTTATCGCGAACCGGCTGCAGGCCGCGCTTGCGCGTGAAGCATTCCACTTGCTTGAGGAAGGTGTGGCGGAAGCCCGTGATATTGATTTGGCGGTAACGGCAGGTCCGGGGTTCCGCTGGTCGTTTATCGGTCCTATTGAGACGGCAGATTTCGGAGGGCTGGATACGTGGAAGCGTGTCATCGACAATCTTGCGCCGGTGCTCAGCAAGAGCCAGCAGGCTCCCGACCTTCTGAATGAGTGTGTTGAAGCAGGCAATTTGGGTACAAAAACAGGACAAGGTATATATAAATATGAAAACGCCTCCGTTTCAGAAAAAATTAAAGAACGGGACGAAAAATTCATTGAACTGTTGAAGATAAAACAAAGATAATAAGAGAAGAGAAAAAAGAGCGGCAGTCACAGGCCGCTCTTTCCTTCATTTTTTTGGCGGGGCTTATGGCTGATTGACCATGGTGGGTTCCTCTGGCATAGCAGGAGAGAAAGGTGGGAAAATGATGGAATGGATGAGCGGTTATTTATTGGCCGTTACTTTTTTAGGATGGCTGCTCATGGGACTTGATAAATGGAAGGCACGCCAGCACACATGGCGTATTAAAGAAAACACATTGTTTCTCGTCGCGCTATTGGGCGGAGCCGCAGGTTGTCTCATTGGCATGTATATGTTCCGTCACAAAACTCGGCATATGCGTTTTGTTTGGGGAATGCCGCTTATTTTGGCGGGGGAAATATTTTTGCTGCTGTATTACGGACGAAGATTTTTAGTGTAGAGGAATGTGAATGAAAAGAAAAAGATGGGTTGGATTTGCCGTCTTATTCGGACTTATCCTGCTGGTGATGCTCACCTATAAACCGATGTTGAATGGCCTGGCACACTATCTGGTCCATCCGGATGAAAAGGCGCCAAGCGATTTTATCATACTGCTCGGCGGGGAGACGGACGGACAGCGGACACGCAAAGCGGTTGAACTGTACCGGGCGGGCCTGGCACCAAAGATTATCGTTTCTTCCGGTGCACGCATCTCCTGGCGTACGACAGAAAGCAAAGAGATGGTGGCATTGCTTAAGCAGCTTGGCGTACCGGATAAAGACATCGTATTGGAACAAAAATCGCGCAGCACGTATGAAAATGCATTCTATACCCGGAAGGTGTTGGAAAAAGAGACGTTACAACATAAGCGAATTACGCTGGTTACCGATAACTGGCATACGCGCCGCGCTATGTTTATTTTCCATAGAGTATTTGAAGGAACAGGGATTGAAATTGGCAGTGTCGGTTCACATTCGCTAGAGAAAATCCGGTTGGATGACTGGTGGCGGGACCATGAAAGCATGCAGACGATCTTAAGCGAGTGGTCCCGTCTGATTGTCTACGTCATTAAGTATTAAAGCAACCGCCGCCTTCTTTCACTATGATTATGATTTATTTTTGTGTTTGATTGGACTTTAGCAAATATACGAGAATGAAGAGCACACGCTAAAAATCAAACAATAGATAAATTTGATAAGATAAAGAAAACACAATAGGAAAGGAAGATTTTGATGAAACAATATGGAATTTATCAGGTAACCGTCCCGCTTCCGTTTCGCTTAAACCATGTGCACTGTTATTTTGCGCACCATAACGGAAAATGGACTGTTATCGACACCGGACTGAACCGGGAGGAGACACGTCAAACCTGGAAGGCCGCGTTTGCTGAATACGGTATTGCGGCACAGGATGTGGAACGTATCATTCTTACCCACTACCATCCGGATCATTTCGGGTATGCAGGAGGACTGCAAAGCTGGACAGGAGCGAACGTTTACATAAGTGATAAAGCGAAAGAACATGCCTTGTTCACCTGGACTGAGGAGAATTTCGCACGAAATCAGAAATTTTATCTTGCGGCAGGCATGCCGGAAGAGCTGGTCAGCCAACTGCGAGAGAACGATGATACATTTTATAAGTTAGTACGTCCGTTTCCAGAAAGAACGCAAGCTCTCCATGAAGGGAGCACATACCGTATCGGCGAGTTGGTTTATGAAGCGATTCATACACCGGGCCACGCGGAAGGGCATATATGTTTCTATAATAAAGAAGAAAAAGTACTAATCGCGGGTGATCATTTATTGAAAAAGATTACGCCCAACATCTCGTATCACGGACAGGGCGATGCCAATCCGCTTAAAACGTATGTATCATCGCTTAAAAAAATTCGCGAACTGGATATCGCGCTCGTCATTCCCGGGCATGGACCCGTATTTACCGATGCGCAGGAACGAATTGAAGAATTACTTCGGCACCATGAAGAACGGCTTGCGTTCGTGCTTGATGTGATAAAAGGTGAAATGACCGCATACCAGATTTCACAGGCCTTGTTCTCCCGGCCTCTCTCTGTACATGAGCAGCGGTTTGCTATCGGAGAAACAATCGCCCATCTGCACTATTTAGAGGAGAAAGGGGAAGTGGTGGTCTATCGGGATCATGTTCCTCATACATATAAAAAGGTGTGACTATAGAAGCGAGAACGGGGGAATTACAACTTGAACGATTGATGAGCTGTTTTTCCCCTCTCTTTTGGGAACCGGGTGTATAAAAGGGAGGGATGCGGATGTTCGGTGGAAATCCTCTGGGTCATCGCCATTTTTTTTCTCCGCGGTACTGGATATGCCTATGGCGACTGGCGGCTTTTTTGGAGCTGGAATGGTCAAAAACACATAAATTGTAAAAATATATTCTGTTTCTGTTTTGCTTTTTTTTCCCGTGGTAAAGAGAATATAGTGTGATTTTGTACGTATCATCCACGCAGAGGAAAGGGGACAGAAAAGAAGTGAAGAAAAAAATTCTATTTATTTCTGATCACGGTGATCCTTTAGCGAAGCTTGGAGGAGTACAGGCTGGCGGCCAAAATAACTATGTGCGTCAACTGGCGCTGGCTTTGGAGAAACAGGGAGCAAAAGTGGACGTCGTCACCCACTGGTGCGAAGCGGATGCGCCGCGTACGGAAACGTTTGGAGAACGATGCAGAGTGATCCGCATCGCCGCCGGATATAAAGGGTTTGTCTCCAAAAATGAAATGTATGATATATTGCCGGCGTTCTATGCAGAAATGAAAAAGCTTCTTCCACTGCATATGTATGATATCGTTCATACACATTACTGGTTATCCGGTTTGCTCGGGAAAAAAATTGAAGAAGAATACGGATTACCTTTTGTTCATACATCCCATTCACTGGGGATTGCCAAGCAGAAGGCGACAGGAATTTATGACAAAATCCGTCACGAAGCAGAAGAGTATATTTTGAGTAGTGCAAACAGCGTCATTGCTACTACAAACAACGAAAGAAATTTAATTCAAGAATTCGTACCCTCTCCGGCACCTATCTCGGTCATTCCAATTGGAGTTGCTCCTTTATTTCAGACTCGTTACAATCGTTCGCAACTGCGCAGGCAGTTAGGATACAGCGGTCCGCTGCTTTTCTTTGCCGGCAGATTGGAAGAGACAAAGGGCATTTATACGCTTCTAGATGCATTTCGCTTGTTGTTTGAACGCGGCGGTGCGCCGGCAGGAACGAAGCTGGTGCTCGCCGGCGGACAGACGGAAGCGATTGATCTGGATAAGCGTAAACCGCTGGACGAAAAGCTAAGAAGAGCCATTGAAGGCATGGAGGAACATATTGAATTTATTGGTCCAAAATCGCAGGAAGAGCTGGCACTTTTCTTCAATGCTGCCACCGCTACAGTCGTGCCGTCGTATTATGAGTCATTTGGCATGGTCGCAGCAGAAGCACAGGCATGCGGCAGTCCGGTTATCGCCTCCCGCGTGGGCGGCTTGCAGAATGTCGTGAATGATGGGGAAACGGGGCTTTTGGTAGAGCCGAAAAATGCCGCAGACCTGTCAGTCGCGATGAAAGCGCTGGTTACGAATGATCTGTTGACACAGCGTCTGGGCAAGCGGGCGACGCGGTTGGCGAAGCGCGATTACCAGTGGCCGGCCATTTCTGAACGAATTAATAGCGTATATGAGGAGGTTTTAGCAAATGCAGCAGAGCGTGACGCATCTTTTGGCTACCGACTTGGACGGGACGCTGGTTGGTGATGAAGCGGCGCTTCGCGCCCTGCTTCGTTACTACGATGAGCAGCCGTACAATGTCGTACTTATCTACAACACAGGCCGACATTTATGCTCGGCGCTTTCCCTGCTTTCTCAGGAGAAGCTGCCCCGGCCGGATATCTTAATTACGGATGTAGGAACAGAAATTTATTATGGTGAAGAACTGGAGCCGGATAAAGAATGGCGCAGCAAAATTGCTGCATGGTGGAGACCTGCAGAAATTGAGCGGATTGCCTCTGAATGCCCAGGGCTTATCCCGCAGGATATCCCTGTGCGTCACCGGCTTTCGTATACGGTACAGGATGTAGCGGCGGTCAGAGAGGTAGAAAGCCGACTTAAGAAAGCGCAAATCCCGCATAAGCTGATTGTCAGCAGCGGACGCGATGTTGATATTTTGCCGCCGATATGTGGAAAAGGGGAAGCGCTGCGTTATGTATTGGAATCACGCGGCTGGTGTGACGCCAATGTATTGGTGGCAGGCGATTCCGGTAACGATCATGAAATGATTACGCTTGGATATCCGGCGGTCATTGTAGGGAATGCCCAGCAGGAATTGCTTGAACTCAAAGAGCATCCGCTTATTTTCCGTGCTGAAAAAGTCTGCGCTGGTGGTATTCATGAAGCATGGGAACATTTTTACGGCAAAAAAAGCAGTGCGCTCCTATAAAAGAGAGGCACTGCTTTTTGCTTCACTGAGACGCTTTTTTTATTTAAAAAAGCGCCTCAATGAAGCAAGGCGCCTTTTCCGGTATTGTGAATCGTGGCAGCGACGATTTCAAGCACGTCGTGCCGGTTGAGCGAGCCCAGACCGTCCCGCAGCACAATGGATACGTTCAATTCTTCTTCGGTTAGCACATGCTGAGCTTCAGGCATAACCATACTGATGATTTCTTCTAGTCTTACAGTTTCCACGGACATCACCTCGTTCGATAAGTATTGGTCATACTTTAGAACAACGGACTTCTTTTCATCCAGATGCTGCCGGGTAACGCAGGATGTCCAGGCTGATTTGGACATGAGGTATAAAAATATATTTATATTATACCACAATAGTAGCCATTTATTCTTCTAGGAAAGAATGGAACGAGCGCTGAACAGAAAAACATTTAATGCAATAAGGGAAGCGATGAGAAGCATGTGGAACTTTGGGCTTTCTTTCAGTACGGCTACTATGCTGAGGATAATGGAGGTGAGGAAGAAAGCTGCGCTTGCCCATAACAGAATGCTCCATATCATATAAAATCACCTAACAAACAAATTTTCACAAAAAACTACATTATTTTAGAAGCAACATAATGAAAACCCGGGGCATTCCCGGGTTTTCGCATGCTGTATCATAATATTATTCAGCTTTTGGAGCCGCGTTTTTAATATTTTCCGGCATATCAGCGAACTTCTGGAAGTTTTTCACGAACAGGGAAGCAAGTTTCTTTGCCTGTACGTCGTACGCTTCTTTGTCCGCCCAGGTGTTACGTGGATTAAGGATATCAGACGGTACGCCAGGGCAATTCTTCGGCATCAAAACACCGAATACCGGATGGGCTACGAATTCCTCTTTATCCAGCTCGTGGTTGAGTGCCGCTGTGATCATTGCACGGGTGTACGGCAAGTTCATCCGCTTGCCTACGCCGTACGGACCACCGGACCAACCGGTGTTCACCAGATATACCTGTGCGTTGTGTTTGTCAATTTTTTCACCGAGCATTTCCGCGTAGACGCGAGGAGGCAGCGGCAGGAACGGTGCGCCGAAGCAGGTAGAGAATGTCGCTTCCGGCTCGGTAACGCCGCGCTCGGTTCCAGCCAGTTTGCTTGTATAGCCGGACAGGAAGTGGAACATCGCCTGTTCTTTCGTCAGCTTCGCGATTGGCGGCAGTACGCCGAAGGCATCGGCCGTTAGGAAGATAACCACGTTCGGGTGACCGGCTACGCTCGGAATCAGCGCATTCGGGATATAATGCAACGGATAAGCCGCACGGGTGTTTTCTGTTAAGCTGTTATCATCATAATCAGCTTCGCGTGTATTTTCGTCGATTACGACATTTTCAAGCACGGAACCGAATTTGATTGCATTAAAAATTTCAGGCTCTTTTTCAGCGGATAGGTTAATACACTTGGCATAGCAGCCGCCTTCGATATTGAAGACGCCATCGTCAGACCAGCCGTGCTCGTCATCTCCGATCAGCTTACGGTCCGGGTCGGCGGACAGCGTTGTTTTACCTGTTCCAGACAGGCCGAAGAACAGGGCTACGTCACCGTCTTTGCCCATGTTAGCAGAGCAGTGCATAGACAGAACGTTTTGCTGCGGAAGCAGATAGTTCATGACGGAGAAGATAGATTTCTTCATTTCGCCTGCATAGCGTGTGCCACCGATAAGAACCACTTTCTTCGCGAAGTTTATGATGATGAACGTCTCGGAGTTGGTACCGTGAATTTCCGGATTTGCTTCAAACGTCGGTGCGCTGATGACTGTAAATTGCGGTTCATGCGTCTTTAACTCTTCCTCTGTCGGACGAATGAAGAGCTGGTGTACGAACAAATTGTGCCATGCGAATTCATTTACTACGCGGATCGGCAGGCGATAGCGCTGATCAGCACCGGCGAAGCCGTCGAATACAAGCAATTCTTTTCCGTCTAAGTAGTTGATTACATCCTGGTACAGCTTGTCGAATTTGTCTTCGGAAATCGGTTGGTTTACCGTGCCCCATTCAATTTTATCGTGTACGGAAGGTTCATCCACGATGAACTTGTCTTTAGGAGAACGCCCCGTGTATTTTCCTGTTTTTGCTGTGACCGCGCCTGTAGAAGTCAGTTCGCTGCGCTTGCGAAGAACCGCCATTTCTACAAGTTGTGCCACTGATAAATTAAAGTGAACATTCTCTCCTTTGAGAATATCCTTCAATTCCTTGTTCGTTTGTGTCTCCATTTTCCCTATCCTTTCCTGAGTTTCTTTCATTCACGTCGAAAGATTAGTATGTCACTTATCCAGTGATTAGTATGTCTTAATAATAGTATGCTTTTTTTTGTTCTGCAACCTTTCCTTGAAAATTTCCTAAAAAACCATCTATAATTATAAAGCTTTTTAAAACAAATATTAAAGAAATGTTAAGAGAAAACGGTCATTACGCAGGTATGGTTTGCATTCGATGGAATATTACAAAAAATGAGCTTTTCTCTTATTTTTCACTGGATTTTTTTTATGATAGGATAATTTTACAATTAAATATTCATTGTAACATAGCCGCCCAGCCAAGTACTTTCAATTGTCGCCTTAGTTCTTGTAGCGCATAACAAGAAGGAGGAAGAAAAAGTGCTGAGGAATAAAAAATTGTCAGGTGTTTCGAAGCCGTTAAGTCTGGTAGAAGAGATTTTTGGACAACAGGGATTCCAGCGCAGGGGCAGTAAAGAGGAGCCGGTGTTCCGGATGAATATCCGCGATACTTCGACCAACCAAACATACGTATTGGATGTTCCGTTCAAAGAAGAGAAAGGAAGTTCTGAGCGTTTTGCCCGCTTTGAGGAACCATATGTTGCCTTGAGTTCGTCTTCTATTATGCGCAATGGAGGAAACGGCGAAGTTCCGCGCTCGATTTCCTGGGCAGCGGAAAGCAAATTAGCGGAGGTGGCTGATTACCTGGCGGCTTTTTCTCGTTCCAATCATATATAAGGTGTGGAAAATATAAAGGTATTATTCAAGAAACCTCTTCGTCACGGAGAGGTTTCTTTTTGTGAAAATTGTGAGGAAAGAAGGA
>NZ_DFMZ01000093.1:26652-30159 GCF_002375825.1 Aneurinibacillus sp. UBA3580 | reverse complement strand
GGCATTCCGCCTGAGGAACAAGGCCGCATTTTTGATCGGTTCTACAGAGTAGATAAAAACAGATCCAGGCAAATGGGAGGAACCGGTCTTGGTCTGTCGATTGCCAAGTGGATCGCAGAAGCCCATCATGGAACGATTCAAGTTTCCAGCATACCGGAAAAAGGGAGCACTTTTACCGTTATGATGCCGATTGTGCGCCAAAAAGCGTAACGCTATCCGTTGCGCTTTTTCTTTTTTCGCTGCCTCCTTGGTTTTCACCATTCTTTCACCATTCCCTCCTATAATCAAATCTGTCGAAAGGACAAGCCAAAGGAGGAAAGATAATGAAAACAAAAGCATGGAAAGTCGTACTATGGATGCTGGCAGCCCTCTTTATTCTGCTTGCTATCCAATGGGTTATGGGAATGCCGGGGGGACCGGACATGCATGCAGCGCATCATGGTCCTCCATCATTCCATCCCGGTTATGGGCATGGACGTCCCCATTTTATGTCTGAACACCACCCGGCGGGCATGTTCTATTTCATTGGCACTGCTTTATCCCTTGTTTTCTGGTTGGCGCTCATCGCTGTCATAATCGGATGGCTGCTGAAAAAAAGAGGCACACGCCATTTCAATCATGCAATCATAGAAGCGCCGGTTTCTTTTTACAGCTATACCACCAATCCCCATCAGCTAGATCTCTTAGATGAGTGGGAAAAAAAGCAAGCAAACCAAACAAATCATAAGGAGGAACAATAACATGGGAATTTTTAAACGTATCAAGGACATTACCACGGCTGAAATAAACGGGCTGCTCGATCAGATAGAAGACCCGATTACCATGCTGAACCACTATGTGCGGGAGATGGAGGCGGGAATTGCCAAAGGACAGCAGGCTCTTTCAAACCAAATTTTCCTCGAAAAGAAACAGTTGGCACTTATACTAAACACAGAGAAAATGATAGCCAAAAGGACGCGCCAGGCGAAACTGGCTGTGGATCAGGAGGAAGAAGCCATCGCAAAGCTGGCCTTGCAGGAAAAACTGAGCCTGGAGAAAAAAGTAACACTGTATAAAGAACAGTATGAAACGATTAAAAACCAGACAGGCGCGCTATGCGAAAAGCTGAATCAACTCAAGAAGACATATAATGAATTGCAGCACAAAAGGCTCCTTTTACTCTCCAGGCTCAACGTAGCTCAATCGATGAAGCAGATGCACAATACATCCGTTTTCTTGCGTACAGAAACCATAACGAAAGGGGTGGCTCGTGCAGAAGAACGAATTTTGATGACGGAGGCTGAGGTCGAGGCAAACAGTAGACTACTCCAGGATTCGCAAATCATTTCTTCCTATATGAGGGACGCTGCTCTTGAAGAAGAAGTACAGAAGGAATTAGAGAAACTAAAGAAAACCCGGAAGGAAACAGCATAACAATGCTTCATAAGAGACAGAGGTATCCCTCTATGTCTCTTTTTTCTTGTTTTTTGTCATCCACGTAGCTACGGCTCAAAAGCACAAGTTCGATTCGACTGTATTCTTACTAGCGTATCAAAACTAATTTCATTCGAACCTTCCGCACCTATTTTTAATCCAATCGGCAGGTTCTTCTGCGGGGGCCGAGTGGACTGAGATAGCGGAGAGGACGGTGAGAAATTTAGCCTATTTTTCACTAATATAAAACGATATTTACTATTTTGCAATATATGTTATAATAGCAACGTATCTTCATTAAATTAAACTGAATATTTTAAATAGTTTGATTAGAAAGGGGTTGTTGGCCATCAATCTCGTCTATCTGGAAACTTTTCTGGCTGTCTATACGTATGGAAATTTCACCGAAGCAGCAAAGCACCTATATGTGCCCCAACCTACGGTCACAAACAGGATTCAGCATTTAGAAGATGAATTAGGCCAACCGTTATTTGTAAGGGGAAAAGCAGGGAAGCGAAATGTGCAGTTAACGAGCGCCGGAGACGTATTTCTTCCGTATGTCAAACAGGTGCTGAACTCCCTGGATACAGCCAAAAAGCAGATCGTGGCTTGCAGTCAGAAAAATCTTGTCAAAATCGGCAGTTCCATTCCTTTTACCCATCCGTTTATCGTAGACAAAATCAAGAAGCTCTACACCCTCGATAGTGAAATAAACATCGAACTGTCATTTATCAAAACCTCGAATCTCAACCACTGTTTAATCGATAACACCATTGATCTGGCATTTAGCATCGGAACTTGTACGGAAGAAACCTTTACAAGCCATATTCTTGGTTCCGAAGAATTTCAACTTGTACTCTCACCGGACCATCCACTCGCCAGTCATTCACACATCGAAGACTTTACATCCATCCAAACCGAGAGCTTAATATGTTACGAGCCTTATATAAAATACTTGGAAAAGAACATATTGGCCAATTATCCGTTCAAAAAAAAGCTATTCTCAAACCAGTTGGGCATTATCGCAAACCTGCTGAAGCAAAATTACGGGATTGCCTTCCTTCCGCCTCTGTTGTTAGCGGGCGACATCAAAAACGGATCTCTGGTTGCTCTTCCCGTCAAAGGCGAGATTGTGCCGGAGGAGATTCATTACTCGTTTATCTATAAGGAAAATCATCCCATCTATAAAAATATTTTGTGTACGCACTAGCAAAATAATAGAGCCGGATTTCCTATAACAGATAGACATCCGGCTCTATTATATTTATTATCTGTTAGTTACATATCCGCTCTGAAATCTAACTAACTCTGACTGGACGCTCCAGCCTCTACAGCGGACACCCCTTCGTCAATCAATAACTTTCCTTCGTCAATCACACATTCCTCATCGATCCACACGGTGGGAGACAGAAGTAATCCATCCAGGTGAATGGAACTTTCTACCGTTCCGCCGATAACATGGCTGTCTCCGACCGCGATGTGCACCGTGCCCCATGCTTTCTTATCTTCTGCCATATTGCCGATCAGCCGCGCGTTCGGATTGGTGCCGATAGCAAACTCGGCAATATTGCGTGCTCCTTCATCCGCCTCCTCTATCATTTTCTGCAGCTTATCCGCCGATTTACCGCCTTCGATGCTGATGATCCGACCCTTATGAACTTCCATACGGATTGGCGCATCCAATATGCCAATACCGTCCATTGTATGGTCGATAACCAGCGTACCTTCCGCCGTCCCTTCGAGCGGTGCAATCGCAGCTTCTCCGTCAGGCATAGCCGCGAACGTGCCCGGCCCTTTCACAAGACCGGTTAACATCAGTCCGGTTCTCCCTTCTACGCTCAATGTAAGATTCGTTCCCGACGGGGAGACAATACGCACGTTTTTTCCTTTCGTCATTTTCTGTCTCACCACTTCCGATAAGGCATCAATTTTTTGATAATCCGCGCCAACCGCGCCGTACAGCATGAGCTCCTTTGTAACGCCCCGCATGACCAGCACGCGCGCTCCCGCCTGCAGCGCTTCTTTCGTTGCATTCGTATGCGTAATCGCATACGTAATCGGCTGCAGCACGACATCGGCTGCCTTCATCGCCGC
>NZ_DFMZ01000093.1:0-26545 GCF_002375825.1 Aneurinibacillus sp. UBA3580 | reverse complement strand
ATCGCCGCTGCCACAATCGCAGGCGGCTCAACGCCGTGCGTTTTTCGCGGCGTAATCACCGTCAGCACCGGCTCTGCTCCCATGGCAGCAACACATGACGCGAAGACTTGCCCGATTTCCTCCGTATCCGTATCGGATACAATGCACACATTCTCCCCTGCTTCCAATTTCACCGCGTCCTGCAAAATTCGAGTCGCCACCGCATACAATTTAAAATTTTCCATCCTGCCTTCCTCCATATCGTACTTGTTATTGTAAAGACGAACGTGCCTATTACTTGATATCCAGCTCTTTGACCATTTTCAACATGAAAACAACGGAATCCGAAATATGCTCCTGTGCCCGCTTGCGGGCCAGGGCCGGCTTTCTCCCGGCGATTGCATCGAAAATAGCTTGATGCTGACTTACAGTGACAAGTGGTCTTTGTTTATCCCGCCCCCATAGCATAATGCGGAGTAGATTGAAGTTGGCTCGCTGCTGCGCCAGACAATCGGCTAGCGCTTGATTGCCGCTTGCTTGTGCTATCATTCCGTGAAAATCATGGTTGTGCTGTACGGTCTCCAGTTCATTTACGGATGCTGTTTTCATTCGTGCGGTTACAGTATTCAGCATCCTCTGCATGGCAAGCACTTGTTCATCGGATGCTCTTGTTGCCGCCAAGTAAGCTGATAATCCTTCCAGTTCGGCACGTAACTCGTAAAAGTCTTCAATCTCTTTTACAGAAAGCTGCCGGAGACGGACCCCGTGGTGAGGAACCGCTTCCAACAAGCGCTCTTGTACCAGCATGCAAAGCGCTTCGCGTATCGGCGTACTGCTGACTCCTAATATCTCTTTGATTTGCCGCTCCCGGATCCATTCCCCCATCTGAAAATAGCCGGAAGCGATGAGCTCGCTCAGACGATTGTAGACCGCTGTGGTCGTCGTCTCTTTTACGATTTTTCTTGAAATCTCAACCATATTGTCTTCTCCTTACTGAAGAATGGCAATCGGAAAATGGCGCTACCGTTTTTGCAAAAGCGCTTGAAGATAGGTCGGTTTGACAGGGATTTCACTAATCTTCACGTTCCAAGGACGCAGCGCATCCTCTACCGCCGACTGAATAACAGCCAGTACAGGGATCGTTCCGCTCTCCCCCGCTCCTTTGGCACCTAAAGGATTCAGCGGGGAAGGCGTTTCGATATGGCCTATTATCATTTCAGGGCTCTCAGTCGAGGATGGAACCAGGTAATCCATCAATGTGCTTGTCAGGAGCTGGCCCTGCTTGTCATAAATGACTTCTTCATATAATGCATTTCCAAGACCGTTTACGATGCCTCCCTGCATTTGCCCGTTCACAACCAGCGGATTCAGCAAACGGCCACAATCATGCATGGATGTATATTCCAGCACTTTTATACCATATGAATTCATGTCCACCTCAACGACAGCCATGTCGGCCATGGAGGAGACGGTGGCTGCTTGGGGTGCGAAGTAATCGGTAGCTTCAAGTCCCGGCGTAACCGGCAATGAATACGTCGTCCCTGGAAATACCCCCCTTGCTTCGGAAGCCAATTCCCCAAGCGAAACCGTATCTAAAGGATGGTTTTTGTTCCGAACGAAGCCACCGGAAAGCTCGAGATCCTCTTCCTTTGCCTGCAGTATGTGGGCCGCAATTTTTATTGCTTTTTCTTTGACCGCTTGTGCCGCCCGATAGATGGCTGTTCCTGTAATCGTCGCAATCCGGCTGGCAAACGTTCCAGTACCATACGGAATAAGCTTGGTGTCGCCCTGTCTGACCGTTACCCGTGCCAGCGGCAAATCGAGCACTTCTGCAGCAACTTGTGCCAGTGTCGTCTCGTGGCCCTGCCCCTGGGATGCAGCCCCGGTAATGACGGTTACTTCTCCATTCACTTCCACCCGCACCGTGGCCCCTTCAAACGAACCAAAGCCGGTATTTTCAATCGCGCAGGCAATACCGATCCCGATGTACTTGCCCTGTTTGCGGTACTCCTGCTGCCGCTCTCTCCATTTGTAATACCTACTTTTTTCCACCACCTCATCCATCAAGCGGATGTAATCTCCGCTATCGTACACTTGCGGCGTACCGTCCCTTGATAACAGCCCCGTACGATACGGAAACTCATCCGCATGGATAAGATTTATGCGCCGAATCTCCACCGGATCCATTCCCAGCTTTTCCGCTGCTTGATCAAGAAGGCGATTTAAGATTAACGCGGCCTGAGGGCGGCCGGCTCCCCGGAATGGAGCATGGGGCACTGTATTGGTGTAGAGCACCCGTACATCACAGAAATAGTTCGGTACTTTATATGGACCCGGAATGAGCGTTGAGGTCATCAGCGGCACAATAATCCCCCAGGGGACATATGCCCCTGTATTGGCCAGCATCTTATCCACTACCGCTACAATCCTTCCTTCTGACGTGACGCCGAGTGATGCTTCATGAAGCTGTTCCCGTTCGTGAATGGAACCCATCATATGTTCCATTCTGTCTTCAATCCATCTCACAGGTGCGCCCAACTGGCAGGAAGCCCAGCATACGAGAAAATCCTCTACATAAAACGGCGCCTTTGCTCCGAATGCCCCCCCTACATCAGGAGCAATGACCCGAATCTGATTTTCCGAGAGCTTAAGCAATTTGGCCAAAATATTTCTCATTTCATGCTGATTTTGGGTGGTCGCATAAACTTCCAAATACGGTTCGACACCTTTGTCGTTCCAATTTGCAAGCATTCCTCTCGTTTCGATTGGCAAACAGCTGACCCTTCCGATTCGAAACCGATGGTGTACGACTACATCCGCCTGTTTCATCGCCGCCTCGGCATCCCCAATGGATTGGGTAAAGTGCGCCGCTTCATTCGACGTGAGATGTTCATGGGCCAGGGGAGCATCGTCTTGTACGGCATCCTCAAGGCGGGCGACCGCAGGCAGCGGTTCATACTCAATGGAAATAAGATCCAGTGCATCTTCTGCAATATAGCGATTTTCTGCAATGACCATTGCCACCGGCTCACCTACATGATGCACTACCCGATTGAACGGACGCTGTGTGACAGGCGTCAAATTTCTATGCGGAAAAAGAAGGGGCAGAGAAGGAAAATCGATGCCATCCTGCGGTCCGAATACGGCAACGACGCCCGGCAGGCGACGCGCCGCTTCCAGCTCGATTGTCCGAATGTACGCATGGGCATGCGGACTTCGTAAAAAGGCGACACTGAGCGTATTCGGTATGCGTAAATCGGCGATATACTGCCCTTGTCCCTGAACCAGTCTGGGGTCAATTTTTCTCTTTACCGGCTGCCCCAACGTTTTCATAGAACCACCTCTGATTTTCCCGCACCGCACGCTGCTTGCCGAATGGCAGAGCGGATGATTTCCGGCCGAATGGGCAACGACTTGATTTCAAAATTGTACGCTTCCAATGCGTCACAAATCGCATTGGCCAGCGCGGGTGCGACCGCTACCGTTCCGCCTTCGCCAGCTCCTTTTACACCAAGCGGATTTCGGGGTGAAGGCGCGTTTTCAAATAGAGCAATGTCGATGTGCGGCACTTCCATCGAGCTTGGGATAAGGTAATCCATAAACGTACCGGACAGCAACTGTCCCGTTTCGCTATAGCGAAGCTCCTCATAGAAAGCACCGCCCAATCCTTGTGCCATCCCGCCGATTAGCTGTCCTTTTACCAACAGAGGGTTAATGGCGCGACCGATATCATATCCGATATAGTACTTAAGAATTTTTACTTGCCCTGTATCTTTGTCAATTTCCACCTCGGCTGCATGCACTCCGTACGGGTACGTCATATGTGAGGCGGAAAACGTATGCTCTTCATGAAGAGAAATGCCCGCTTCTACGCACCGCTGAACCATGTCATGATAGGATAACAGGATACGCCCTGTTTTCGCCTCCACGATGGCCTCCTCTCGCATGTCCAGCTTCTCCCGCGGCATGCGCACCCATTCTGCGGCCGCACATAACAATCGATCCTTCAAGGATGCGGCAGCCAGCCACGCAGCGGAGCCTCCCATCACTGTTCCGCGTGTCGCGAACGATCCGTTTCCTTTCTTCACGGTGTCCGTATCACCATGCAATACTTTGACCCGCGTGCAGGGAATTCCTAACTGATCACTGCATACCTGGGCGATCATTGTTTTCATTCCCTGACCCACATCCGCAAGCCCGGTTTTGCAGTACACGTCTCCGTTTTCAAGAATGTCAATCTCCGCATATTCCCATGGACCGAGGCCGGATTTCTCCACGAACATCGCCAGCCCCAGTCCGAGCAATTTTCCCTGCGCCGCCGCATCCTTTTTTCTCTGTGTAAAGCCATCCCAATCGACTGCTTTACGTACCTCTTGCAGTATGTGTAGATAATCGCCGCTATCCAATTCGACAACTTGCCCCAGTGCTGAAATCCCGTTGGAATACGGCAATTTTTCAGGCGGAATAATGTTTTTCTCACGTACGAACACCGGATCGAGTTGTAGTTTTCGGGCAATCATATCGATAATACGTTCGCGTACAAATGTGCCCTCGAATCGCCCCGGCCCTCGATACGTACCCGTAGGGGTTTTGTTCGTTACGACCACATGGGTAATAAATTCGAGCGCCTCAATATCGTACGGTCCGGTGAACATCGCCTGTGCCAGGGCAGGAACCGTTACTCCGTGCGTACGAATATAAGCGCCTGTATCGACAAAGATTTCATCGCGCAGTGCCATGATGCGTCCTTCTTTATCGAAACCGACCGTCACCCGATGCTTTTGTTCTCTCGAATGGTTCGTGGCCAACAGGTGTTCTAGCCGATCCTCAATCCAACGAACCGGACGCTCAAGCTGCAGTGCAGCGTACGGAATTAAGTAGTCTTCCGGATAGAATTCGCCTCGCGGTCCGAAGCCGCCCCCCACATCCGTTTCGACGTAGCGAATATCTTTGCTTTCTTTCTTTAAAAGACGGCAAAGAATTTTATGATTAAAATGGACAACTTTCGTAGGTCCATATACAGTCAGGCGACCGTTCGCCTCACAGGCGGCCACCAATCCCCTTGTCTCAAGGGGGACACCCGTATGCCTTTGTACGTATAATTCTTCTTGCAACACATACGGACATTGAGCCAGCTTGTCATCGACCGATCCTTTCTCTGAATGAATGAGAAACACATCATTGCTTCCTATGGTCGGATGCAGCAGATTGTCTCCGGCTGCCAGCGCACTGTCCGTATCCGCCAGGGGCGGAAGCGGCTCATATTGGATGTTTACAGCCTCTGCTGCATCTTCTGCCACGTATCGATTGGCAGCGACGACCAGAACAACCGGCTCTCCAACATACCGCACCCTCTCTTTTGCTAACGGGTACTGCAGCGCATATTCCAGCGCTCCTTCCGGTGACAATCGCATCGGAATCGGCGGAAGATCCTGCGGTAAATCCTGTGCCGTTACAATCAATAGAACGCCAGGCAGCCGGGCGGCCGCCTCGGTTTGTATGGAAAGAATTTTCGCGTGGGCATGGGGACTGCGGACAACAACAGCTTCACACTGCCCGGGAAGTTGAATGTCTCCGGCGTATCGCCCTTGCCCTGTAAGAAGCGCAACATCTTCAATGCGTTTTACGCTGGAACCGATGGACATTCCATTCACTCCTTCCCCTGCCGCATTATCTTCGCAGCATGTTCAACTGCATCTACGATAGATTGATAGCCGGTGCAGCGGCACAAATTTCCGGAAATCCCTTCTCTAACTTCTTCCCGGGAAGGATTCGGATTCTCTTCAAGAAAATGATAGGCTGTCATCAGCATCCCCGGTGTACAAAATCCGCACTGCAGCCCGTGCTTTTCCCAAAATGCATCCTGCAACGGATGCAGTGTCCCATCTTCACCAGCAAGTCCCTCGACCGTTAGAATCGTCGAATTGTCGGCCTGTACGGCAAACACCAGACAAGAGCGAACCGGACGGCCATCCATAATAATCGTGCAGGCGCCGCAAATCCCGTGCTCGCATCCGACGTGCGTTCCTGTGAGTCCGATTTCATCCCTGATAACATCCGAGAGCAGCATCCGCGGCTCTACCCACACCGTAGATTCTTTACCGTTAATGGTTAACGTGATGCTTTTCAACTTGCTGCCGTCTATTTTTGACGTTTTCGTCGTCATTGGACTATCCGCCATGTTTCCACCTCGCTTTAGACATAACTGAATTGCGCTTTTGCACGCTGAATGGCCTTTTCGAGCACGCGCCGACTGAGGGTTACGCTCAAATCTTTACGGTACTCGGTACTTGCATGAATGTCAGGCTCAGGATCTATCGCATCGCGAATGCTCTCACAGCATTCAGCAATCAAATCGCTGTCTGGCTCTTGCCCTTCAAGCTCTTCTTCCACATCTTCAAGTCTGATCGGCGCTCCATCAACACCGCCTAATCCCAAACGCACCGATTCGATGCTTCCGTCTTGAGCGATAGTGACAGAGGCAGCGGCCAAGACGATGGCAAAATCCCCTTTCCGCAGCGCAAATTCCTCAATGGCGTGTCCAGTGCGGGCCGCAATTCTTGGAAAATTCGCGGAAACGAGAATTTCATTCGGCTCAATTGTCGTCGTCAAATAGGTCAGAAAGAACTCTTCTGCCTCTACCGTCCTCTCTCCCTCAAGCGAGGCAAGCGTTACCGTTCCTCCCAATGTACGCAGAATCACAGGGAGTTCTGCCGTGGAGTCAGCATGGACCAGGCTGCCGCCGATGGTTCCTCTCGAACGAATCTGGGAATGCCCGACAAGCTTGATGCCTTCTGACAGCATGGGACAAACCTCGAGAATGTGCGGAGAGTGCTCGACCGTGTAATGGCGGGTGGTCGCTCCGATTTGAACATCCGTATCATGTATGCGGATATAAGCAAGCTCATCTAGCTTGCCAATATCAATGAGCGCCTGCGGACGCGCCAATCTCATATTCATCGTAGGAATCAGACTTTGTCCGCCCGCGAGAATTTTCGCGTCATAGCCAAACTCTTCAAGTAGTTCCAGCGCTTCCTGCATTGTTTTTGGCGTGTAATAATCAAAAGCCGCCGGTTTCATGAGGGGCCTCCTTTCTGTATTTACGTTTTTCGAATTTCCTGCACAGAAGATGCGACAAATTCTCCTAACACTCCGCACAGCGCTTCTCTTTTTAAGAAGCAAATCTGGGTGTTGCCGGCTCCTGGCCGCGGCTCTGTATCTGTTACCGGAATGTTGTGCGTCAACACCCGGTGCCATTCCATCTGCAAATCATCGACAGCAAAAGCCAGGTGTTCGATGCCTTCTCCATGGCTCTGTAAGAAATCCCATGCGGCACTGCCTGGCTTTAGTGGCTGAATAAGTTCTAACTGCACCTCGCCCAGGGGAATGAACGCAATCAACAGCAGCCCGCCACCGTAATCTTCGATCCGTTCGACTTGCAGCCCCAGCACGTTTTCATATGTTTCGATCGCTCGGTCCAAATCTGATACAATGATCCCGATATGGTCCAACTTCTTTACCGACAAAGCCTTCCCTCCTTACATTTCGCTGTCTATGACCAGCAAAGGATGGAATTCAAGCGCCAGGTGGCGCTCGAATTCCGCTTTGAGCTGCCGTTATCTATATCCCTATCCATTGAGCTTGTAGTGTTCCGGACGGCGATCTTTCAACAAATCATTCCGCTTGCCCACTCGTTTGTCTCTGGATAGAGACACATCCACATCCGCCAGCAAACAATCGGCATCGTACTTTGATGCCGGGCCGGCCACTACCCTGGACATTGAATCCACAATCAGGCTGGCCCCCATATACCGTACGTCTCGTTCTTTGCCTGCACGGTCCGCACAAACAATAGCCATCCGATTGCTGTACGTATGAGCTACAGCGAGATAATTGGCGAGGCAATATCCTCTTTCATCCCACAGTACGGACTTTCCGATGGAGGTCCAGGTAGTAGGCACAAGCAGCACGTCACACCCTCCAAGCGCAACGGACCGGACGGCTTCGGGAAATCGAAGGTCATAGCAAACGAGCATGCTTACAGTTGTTTTAAGTTTTTCGATAAGAAAAGTCTGAAATCCAACGTTACCAGGGGAAAGATATTCCTTTTCCCAATCGAATAGATGCACTTTACGATAATGGCCGACAGGGCCGTTTGGACCTACCAATACAGCCGTGTTATACAATGTACTACCTTCGCGTTCCAGAATGCCGCCAGCGATGTATCCACCGTATACGGATGCAAGCCTCTGCCAGTATGCTACACTCGGTCCATCGAGTTCCTCCGCGAACGCATCGGCTTCGTCGCGTGAACGCATTACATACTGGTGATTGGCACATTCCGGCAAAACGATAATTTTTGCTCCGTCTGCAAATAACGCTTCAATCGCCTGGCCGTTGGTTCTACGGTTGGTGTCGATGTAGTCTTTTCCCGACACATTACACGCTTGAACAACGCCAATTTTCATGTCGGATTACTCCGCCGCAACCGTCATTCGCTGCTGTTTTCGGTCTAAGATGTCTTTCATCTGTCCGCCATCGATATTGACCACAGAATTATGCACGAAGCTCGCACGCTCTGAAGCTAGGAACACAACGACGTCAGCGACTTCCTGTGCGGTGGCGATTCGACCAAACGGCATCGATTTGCTCGCCGCTTCATTCGCTTCATTCACGCTAATTTTCAAATCACGCGCATATGCTTCGGTTAGCGTTTCCCAGCGCCCGGTATCCACCGGACCAGGGTTAACGCAGTTAATTCGGATGTTATCATTGCCGTACTGGTTCCCCAGCGCCGTCATTACGGCCAAATCTGCGGCATTTACCGCCGTACCCGTAAGCTCCCACCAGGATGGTTTGACACCGTCGTTTCCGACTACGTTGACGATAACGCCCTGCTTTTGTTTAAGGAATTGCGGAATGGTCGCTTTCGCCATACGGACATAGCCGCGGAACTTCAGCCCCATCGCAAAATCCCAATCCTCTTCTGTTAAATCCAGCAGCAATCCCCCCGGAGCCGCACCTGCGCAGTTGATGAGAATGTCGATTTTCCCGAAATGCTCCACCGTTTTCTGCACAGCATCCACGGCACCGGCTTCATGCTGCAAGTCGGCCGGAATGGTTAATACGTCCGCTTGAGGAACCTCGCTTTGCAGCTGACTTTTTGCTTTCTCGAGATCTTCACTGTTTCGTGCTACCAGGGCCACGGAGGCTCCTTCTCTCACAAAAGTCAGGCCCGTCTGACGTCCAATTCCTTTGCTGCCGCCGGTGATCAATACAACTTTTCCTTCTAATCCAAGATTCATCTTTCATTCGCTCCTTTGTTAAAATTTTTTATTTTAATAGAGGGAAATCACATCAATCAATGAAACTGTGTAGTTGTTTCTCTGGCGATTTTCTTGAAAAACTCCTTGACGATAAGCTTTGCGATACCGGACAGCATGCGCTGGCCTACCCCGGCAACTTTCCCGCCTACCTGGGCAACTCCATTGTATTTAATGTAGGTTTTCATCTCTTCATGCACCAATTCGACTGTTGCGTCACCCTCCACAAACCCGACCGGACTGTTTGCGCTCATCACCAGGCGATAGCGATCCGGTTCGCTTTTGTCTAAAATCTTAATGGTAGATTCATAGTCACCACGCACCGCCGCAATGCCGACGCTAATCTCAGCCTTGTAGCAATCAGGCTCGATTTCTATCAATGACTTGCAGCCCGGTGTCGCTTTCTGTAGCGCCGCGGGATTATTCAATGCCCGCCATACATCTTCTTTTGGAGCTTTTACAACCACTTCACCGTTTACGTTCATGTGTGTTTCCTCCTTAGTCATCAATTTGTGCTACGACACGTGCCGGAGATCCATCTCCTCCTACAACCGGCAAAGGCAGCGCAATTAACGTAAACTCACGCGCATGAATTGCCTCTAAATTCACCAGATTTTCAATAAGAGGAATTTCACTGCCTAATAAGATGGGATGATTCGGGTACGGAGGTGCCCCATCTACCGCAAAGTCTAAGCCGACAGCCACAACCCCCGCATCACGCAGCCACATGGCCGCTTCCTGGGATAAGTACGGGTTGTTTTCATACAATTCCTTGGAATTCCAATGCTTCGAGGCCCAATCTCCCCATAATACAAGCCGCTTCCCTTGAACCAATTCCTCCGTGAGACCGCCTGCTGTTTTCAATTCATCCAGCGTAATCTCATGATTCGGCTTAGCTACTTCGCGCACATCCACCAGCAGCGCTGGTCCGATAAACACATCGAGCGGAATCTGTTCGATGGTCTTCCCGTCTGAAAAAAAATGATACGGCGAATCAATGTGCGTACCGGTATGGATACTGAAAAGTACTTCGGTATTGGATCGCTTCTCAACCTCATGAGTAGTAATGGGCGTAAAAGTAATGGATGGATGTCCCTTTAGCGGCTGCACTTCCGGTCCCCAGGGCATAGTCAAATCAACGAGTCTTGTCATCCTCTGACCTCCTCTAGACATAATTCACTTCTTTTTCTTTTGCTTTTTCCTCTTCCGCCTGCATCTCCACCGTTTCAAAGAACGGCTTACGCACACGCGTCTCTTTGCCCAGAATCCATACATTCAAAGCTGCGAGTGCACAGGCGATGAAAAACATTGAGAAAATTACGGTAAACGGTACTTTTGCCGCAACCATATACCCGACGACCAGCGGACCGAGGATCGCACCGATGCGTCCGGCCGCATTCGCCATTCCGGCGCCTGTCGCACGAACTTCCGGGTCATAATGGTCGGTCGTATAGGCATAGGTCGTACCTGTCACCCCGAGATAAAAGAATGATAAAGCCATCCCGGACATAATCAGCACCGGAAGCGTTTCGGCTGTCCCAAAGAAAAACGCGCTCACTGCAGCACATACCAGGTACGTAATGAGGACGAATTTGCGGCCCACTTTTTCAACCAGCCACGCCGCGCTGAAAAAGCCAGGCAATTGGGTCAGCGTCATCAACAAAACGTATCCGAAGCTTTTAATGAGTCCGAACCCTTTCATGACCATTATGGATGGCAGCCACAAAAACATGCCGTGATATGAAAACATCACGAACAACCACAGAATCCAGAGCATTGCAGTCGCACGCGCATATTTGGGCGACCAAAGAGACTTCATATTGCGCCATATGGAAGACTTCTGTTTATCCACCTTGTGAAATGCCGGGGAATCAGGAAGCCCCCAACGCATATAGATAGCCAAAAGGGCCGGAAGCGCTCCAATGATAAGCGCTGAACGCCATCCCCATATCGGCATGATGAAGTAAGCAATGACAGCCGATAAAATCCATCCAACCGCCCAGAAACTCTCCAGCAATACAACCATACGTCCCCGTTTGTGTGCGGGAACATTCTCCGATACAAGCGTGGATGCGACCGGAAGCTCTCCTCCCAACCCTAAACCGATAAAGAATCGGAAGACCAAAAAGATAGCCAATGTAGTAGACATTGCCGAGAATCCACTTGCGACAGAAAATAAAAGCACGGTATACATTAACACTTTGTTACGGCCAATCCGGTCTGCCAGCGACCCGGCCACAATCGCTCCGATAAGCATACCGATTGCGTTAATGCTTCCAATCCACCCGGCTTGCTGAGGAGTCAAGTGCCATTCTTCAATTAACGCAGCTGCAATAAAGGAAATGATTCCAACATCCATTGCATCAAAAACCCAACTAAGACCCGCCACCACAAATATTTTGCGAAAGGATACTGGTTTGGTACTATCGGAGCTCACAAAAATCCTCCTTCTTCGCCTCATGTTAGGATTTTTCCGTATCATAATTCCTTTCCCCATCAACAGCCTGCGTGCTGACTCCTCTTTTGTTTCGTTTGCTCTCCCCCTTTCTTTGTATTATTTTAATCTTCCTAAAAAACTAAATTTTAAATTTATTAAGAAAATTATAGTGTGCATTCTATATAATGTTAAATATCAAAGATTTATATTCTCATAAATATTTGTAATACACCTGCCGGGCAAAATAAAAAAAGGCCTTGATTAGCCTTTTTCAAAATGTCCCTTGAAATCCTAGAGAGCGGGAAAGATGTAAACACTCTTGTTTAAGAAGGACGACAGAGGGCGAATCATCGGAGATGTCGAACACGCCGAGTAACCCGATAATCGTGACCGCCGCCACCATGTTGTTTTCACCGTTGAATACCGGACAACCGATCGCCACCACCCCCGGTACAAGACTCTCCATTGTTCTCGAGAACCCTTTCTCCTTAATCGTAGCCAGCGTATGCTTAAATACAGTTGCATCTGCCGACATTTCCTCTAGCTCTTTTTGAATGAGCTTTTCCGTTTTTTCCCCTGGCTTATATGCTGCAAACAGTTGCCCTGCCGTCGTATTCAGCATACTGCCCGTTGAACCGACCTGAATTCCTATCTTAATTTGCCGGTTGCTTTCCTCCAGATGGATGAAATAAGGCCCGTTATCCCCCCATACCGATAAAGCCACGGTTTCGTTCAGCGTTTCTTTTAACCGAAGTAACGAAGGTCTGGCTTGCTCCTTAATATCAATGCGTTGATACGCTTTCAATCCAATCCGGATGAAGGCATCTCCAATCGAGTACCGAAGCGATTCATCTCTTTCCAAAAAACCGGTACGCCAAAAACTCGTAAGATAACGATGGAGTTTGCTTTTCGATATATCTGCTAACTTAGCAATTTCCGTTATTGTTAAAGGCTTTTCGGCCTCTCCTATCTTCTTCAAAATATTAATTCCCAGCTCTAAGGATTGAATGCCTTGACCGTTCATCTCCATATCATTTCTCATCAGATTGCTCCCCTCCGGTTGCGAAAAAAATATAATTTGTCTGCATATACCTCTCTTTTATATCATGGTGGATTATTCTTATTATGCTTGCCACTACCGTTCATGTCCACTTTTTGGAACCAAGTTAGCCAGCCATCCTCCTTATTTTATCTATACAATCCGTAAGCGCTGTCGAGACACCTGGGCAGCATGAAAACCCGGAACTCTAAATTCCGGGTTTTCGTTGTTGAACGGCTTACCATAATAGGCGGGAGCGAACAATAATTTAGAAAAGGGTATAAGAACCGGGACCGATCAGCGCTACGCCAATCGCGATGGCAATCAAAACCAAATTGTATTCAAACCCGTTTGCGGTTGCCCAGTATCCGTTTTTCGCATGTACAGTAAAAGTGGCGACCAGCATAATGATGACGATAAGCGCAGCACCAACCGACGTCAAAATGCCTGCCGCAAACAAAGCACCTCCCACCAGCTCCCCTGCTCCGGCCAGAAAGGCCATCCATACACCCGGTCTCACACCAATAGACTCCAACCATCCACCGGTGCCTTTCAGTCCATAGCCGCCAAACCAGCCAAACAGCTTTTGTGCACCATGCCCCATAAAAGTTAAGCCAATAACCAAACGGATAAGTAAAATTCCAGCGTCCGCCATTTTGCAACCCTCCGTTTATATTTTTGTACATTACTAACTTTATGAAAGTACAGTAACGCTTATTACTTACTTTTATAAAGGCAATATCATAAAAAACCGGCCTAAAAGCAGGCCGGCTTATTCGCTTCCACGTTGTTCATTCTTCCCGAAGCATCCGCCGATTCGTTAGCGGCACTTTCTTAGTACAGCCCTCACCGGACTTCCATCCGCTTCTGCCAGAGGCAATGGAAGAGCCGCTAGTTCATAGTCTCCGGGCGGTACATCGTCCAGCACGATTCCTTCCAGGATGTGAATCCCGTAACGGGTCAGCCTATGGTGGGCGGGCAGCTCTTTGCTGTCCAACGGGTCGACAGAAGGCAAATCCAGGCCAATCAGGCGAACCCCTTTTTCTGAAAGATAGGCAGCTGCTTCAGGCTGTACATGGGGGATGTTCTCCGGGAAAACACTCCGGTCCCGCCAGGCACCTGTATAAATCAATAGCCGGTTTACTCCCTCTATCCCTATGCTATTCAATTCATTCAAACCAATCCTGTCAGTGCCGGGCAGATGAATGACACGGGCACGACCAATATATACATCCAGGTCCAGTTCAATCACCCGCTTTCCTTCATCATCAAAATGAAAAGGAGCATCAATGTGCGTACCTGTATGCACGCTCATGGTGATCTGACCTACATTGACCGATCCGCTGTCCCGCTTTCCCCAATTCAGCCGATAGGAAAAAGGCGTATCCCCCGGCCAAACGGCCGCCTTTTCGTCCAGCCGCTGGGAAATGTCAATCCATGAATTCATCGGTACCCCTCCGTTGGACTCCGCTTACAGCTTCGTTCTCAAACTCCATAATTCAGGGAAAAAGTGCTGCTCCAGCGCCTTTTTTAAATACGTAACACCCGATGATCCGCCGGTTCCCTGTTTATGGCCGATAATACGTTCCACCGTGATCATATGATTGTACCGCCACAACTGTTGCCCGCTTCCGATATCCACCATTTTCTCCGCCAGCTCATACAAATCCCAGTATTTATCCACATTGCGGTACACAGTCAGCCAGGCGGCTTCCACACTGGCATGAGGCTGATACTGTTGTGATAGATCCCTTCCAAGACACTCCCCATCAATCGGCAGTCCGCGGGCTGCCAGCGCTTCAATCGCCGCGTCATAAAGGCTGGGCTCATGAAGCGCTTTCTGCATTTGGGCATACAGTTCAGGCTGATGCCGAAAAACGGCCAGCATATGAACGTTTTTATTTCCAAGAGCAAATTCGATCAGCCTGTTTTGGTAAGATTGGAATCCGGATGCATGGCCCAGTTTATCCCTGAACTCCATATATTCAGCCGGTGTCAAAGTGGACAGGACACTCCATGACTGAATCAATTGCTGCTGGATTCTGGAAACACGGGATAACATCTTACACGGCGCTTCCAGCTCGCCGCAGCGGATACACCGGATGGCTGCGGATAGCTCATGTAAAATCAGCTTCATCCATAACTCGCTGGCCTGATGAATAATAATAAAGAGCATTTCATCATGATGCGCGGACAATCTCTGTTGACTGGACAATACCTTATCAAGCTGGAGATAATCTCCGTAAGACATCTCTTTTTTAAAATCAGTATGAATGTCTTTTCCTAATCCCGACTTGGCATCGTCCTCATTTTTGTTCATATGCGGCATGACGTTTTCCCCCTCCGCTTTCACAAATGGGCTTTTATCCGCTTTCGGCTAATTCCACTTGATAATTAAGCGATCACTTCGCGCTCGTTCTTAAATTTTTTGTATTGTTTTTCTTCCATTATATTTTTCAGCGTTTGTACGGCTTTCCAAATCTCCGCATAAGAGGTATAGAGCGCGATCGGCGCAAGACGAATCATGTTAGGCGCACGAAAATCGGGAATGACACCGTTTTCTTTCAGCGATTTGCAGATGCGCGCGGCCTCTTCGTGCTCAAGGCTAATGTGCCCTCCCCGGCGCCTGTCATCTCTCGGATTTCCAATGACAAAACCCATATTTGGAAGCTCGTGTTCAAGCAAATCCATCAAATACCGGGTCATATGCAGGGATTTCCGGCGAATGTTCTCAATGCCAGCCTCTGCAAAAATTTCCAGAGAGCCGATCAAAGGAGCAAGACTCAATATATGGGGCGTTCCAATTTGATAAGCACCCGCTGTTTCCGCCGGCGTCAGCGTATGCTCCATGTCAAACTGTTTGTCTTTTTTTGAACCGAACCACCCGGCCAGACCTGGATGACGCCCGAAATGCTTCCGATTAACATACAATCCACCCACACAGCCGGGACCGCCGTTTACATACTTGTAGTTGCACCAGTAAGCAAAATCTACACCCCATTCACTAAAGGAATGCGGGATTGCCCCAATGGAATGGCATCCGTCGAATCCGATCAAAATTCCGCGGGCATGGGCTTCCTTTGTCAATCGCTCCATATCCAGGATTTGACCACTGCGGTAAAGAACGGTCGGCAGGATAACGAGAGCAATCTCGTCCGTCATAGCGGCAATGATATCTTCCTCTTCAAGGAATCTGCCATTCCGGCTTCTTACCTGAATAAGATGCGTATCCGGCTCGTATCCGTGCAGACGAAGCTGGCTTTGCAGCGCATAAATATCGGATGGAAAAGTAAGCTCATCCGCTAGAATCCTGGTTCGTTTTCCTTCGGGCTGATAGAAAGTAGCCACCAGTTGATGTAAATTCACCGTGGTAGAGCCAGTTACGATTACTTCATCAGGAGCAGCTCCCACTAATGGCGCACTCATCTCCCCCAGTCGCTCTGACAGATAAAACCAGCGATGATTTCCTCTGCTCCATCCGCCAATCCCCAGCTCTCTCCAATCATCCAGAGATTCCAACAATGTTTTCTCCGCTCTCTTGGAAAGAAGGCCCAGCGAATTTCCATCCATGTAAATGGAGGTAGGAGGTAAGTAAAACTCGCTGCGAAAGCGGGAAAGCCTATCGTTTTGATCCAACTGCCGGGCGCATTCTAACGTTGGTTCAAAAAAATAAAGAGACATAATAACCTCCTTGATGCGGAAGACTGTTACACGAATAAAATCATAGAAACAATATAGTGAGTATACATTACTAAAGATTCCATCATTTTATGCCCGATTTATACACTCTTTTTGCCGGAGTGCTACATTCGCAACAAAAAAGGCCCACTATGAAAGTGGGCAAAAAACGCTTCTATACTTTATTTGTTTTCCGCATTATACTCTTTTAAGGCTTTTTCAATATAAGAGTTATCCACGACTTCTTTGGTATCCACCTTCCTCTTAAGTCCGCCAAGATCGTACAGAAGATCTGCCGTTTCCTGCTGGTTTTTTATCACTTCATCGGTGATCGGAAGGTTCGCCGCTTCGGAGTTTTTGATAACCTGGCGAATAATCTTTTCGTCTACTTTCTTCAATTTTGCATACAATTTAACGGCTTCTTCCGGATGTTCTTTTTGCCAGCGGGTTGCTTTTTCCGTTACTTTCAAATAACGAACAACCAGGTCGGGATTTTCTTCCGCAAACTTACTGCGCACGATTTGAAATCCCGGGCTTGATGATTGAATCGTTTCCCCGTTAGCGATCACTTTCGCACCATTTTTGATAACCTGTGTGGATTGGAACGGCTCCCAAATCGCCCATGCATCGACGGAACCGGTTTCGAAAGCCGGCTGCGCTTCATCCGGCTGTAGTTGAATGATTTTTACATCGGCCGGGTCGATGTTCGCCTTGGCCAGAGCCTTGTATAACAGCCCGTAAGCGCTGCTTCCTTTGGCTACTGCAATTTTTTTGCCTTTTAAGTCCTGAAGCGTGCGAATCTGACTGTCTTTGCGAACCAGAATGGCATCGCCTTTCTCCCCGTTGCTTCCATTTGCGATTTCTTTAAACGGGACATTGGCCGCCTGGCCAGCAAGGACGGGAATGTTCCCCACCCGTCCAAAGTCCAGCCGGTTGGAAACGATAGCTTCAAAATAAGCAGGTCCACTTTGAAATTCCACCCAGTTCACCTTCGCACCGACTTTTGCGAACTCTTCTTCAAACCAGCCCTTTTCTTTTGCAATCAGAATTGGCCAGATGCTCTGTTGAATGCCGATATTTACGACTTTTTCTTCCTTGGTCTGAGCCTTTGCTTCTCCTGCATCCTTTTGACCCGCAGTTTCTTTATTTCCGCACCCTGCCACCAAGGCAAAAACCACTGTCAAAAGAAAAACCCCCATTAAACCTCTTACTTTTTTCATAACAAGCCTCCTTCTTCTTTATCCTATAGGGTGCCTTCTCCTTTATAGCTTTCACGCCATTTCAATAATTTGGATTCAAAATAGCGCACCAAAGAATCTGTCAATTTACCAACCAAAGCAAAAATAATAATGCCTACAAACACAATGTCGGTCTGGGTAAACTGTCTGGCGTCCATAATCATATAGCCTACCCCTTCACTTGATCCCATCAGTTCAGCCACAACAAGGCCGAGCCAGGCAATCCCCAGCGAGAGACGGATGCCGAGCAAAATGTTCGGCATGGCTGCAGGCAAAATGAGTTTGGTGACCAGCTTTACTCTGTTAAACTCAAGAATGCGCGCCACCTCAAACAATTTTGCATCGACTCCGCGAATGCCAAGGAATGTATTGAGATAGACCGGAAAGAATGCCCCTTTTGCAATCAACAGCACTTTGGACAGCTCCCCAAAACCGAACCACAGAATAAACAGCGGCATGACAGCCAGATGCGGAATGGTTCGCAGCATTTGAAGCGTAGGATCCATCGTCTGTTCAGCCCGATTGAAAAATCCGACCAGTGTGCCCAGAATCAGCCCCAATCCCGCTCCTAGCAAAAACCCCAGCACGGCACGGAATATACTGATTTGTAGATGAGAGAATAATTCTCCGGACACAATCAGGTCGATGAAGGCCTGGCCAATTGCTACGGGCGTAGGTAAAATGGTACTGGAAACCAGATTCATCGCCCCAACCGTCTGCCATATCCCCAATATCATCGCAGGAAGAATCATTCCTTGAACTGCCTGTTTTCCTTTTGTTTTCAGTGCCGTAACCGCGTGACGATTGGGTTTGCTTTTTACACTTTCCGTCGCGCCTGTAATGCGAATCGCTTCGTTCGTATTTTGCATACTACCTCCCTCGCTGACTCTTCGTTTTTTAGGGGGGGCGTTATATACCCGACCCACCGATAAACTGAGCTTCTTCTATTTTTTCGAATTCGCTCATCACTCGTTGTCGAATCTCCTGAAAGCAAGTGCCCGCCCGCGCACGGGGATAGGGAAGATGGACAGGAATAATTTTGCTGATCCTTCCCGGCCGCGGACTCATGATGAAGACCCGATTGGCAAGATAGATGGACTCGTCGATATCATGGGTAACAAGGATCATCGTTGTTTTGTTCCGCCGCCAGATGTCCAATAAAACATCCTGAAGGTGATTGCGGGTAAAGGCATCCAAAGCTCCGAACGGTTCATCCAAAAGAAGAATGGCGGGTCTGCGCAGAAGTGCTCTCGCAATCGCCACACGCTGGGACATTCCTCCGGACAATTCCCGCGGGTACGCCTTCTCAAATCCTTCAAGGCGTACAACACGAATCAATTCATCCACACGGTTGCGGATTTCCGGGTCTTTCAAAGATAAATCGGCGGCGATGTTCTTCTCTACCGTCAACCAGGGAAATAAACGGTGTTCCTGAAAAATAAACCCCTGGTTAATGCCGGGACGCTCGATTTTCTTACCGCCGAGAATGGCTGCTCCTTCGTAATCTGTATCCAGCCCGGCGATAATTTTAAGCAATGTGCTTTTTCCGCATCCGCTTGGTCCAATCACCGTGATAAACTCCCCGGGCTTTATCTTAGCATTGATGTTATCTAGCACATGAATTCTGCCCTGCGGGTTCGTAAACGATTTATGAAGCGAGTCAATGCGCAGTTCTGCAGATTGCGTCAAGTCTCTTTTCTCCTCTCTCGCAGATATTGTTCATCGTTAAAGCTGAACGGCGGTATTTTTTTGCTGCTGCAGCTTTCTTTTTACGACGGGCAATAAAAGCTTCCCTGTGATTTCTGCTTCTTCCAGATTTGGGTAACCGGAAAAAATAAAGGAGGAGATGCCAGCGTCCACATATTCAATAATACGGTCAGCCACTTGCTCAGGCGTTCCTACCAGCATCATAGCGCCGCCTCCCCGTACGATGGATAAGCCCGCCCAAAGATTCGGAGCAATCACATACCCATTTTCTTCTGATTCGCTGCGAAGCTGGTTTTGTCTTTTCTGCCCTACTGCATCGGTTTGGGTAAATCGCACGTTGGATTGTTCTACCGCTTTTTTGTCTGCTTTACTGATAATTTCCCATGCGGCTGCCCAGGCCGCCTCTTCCGTTTCCCGGACGAGTACCTGAGCCCGCAGACCGTAACGGAGCTTGCGGTCGATCCCCTTTTCCTGCCGAAGCTCCTTACGAATGCGTTCCATTTCGTCGATTTGCTCTTCAATCCATCCCAGCGGCTCCGGCCACATCAGGTAAACATCCGCGATTTCGGCGGCTGTGCGTTTTCCTGCTACTGAACTGCCACCAAAGTAAATCGGCGGATGCGGTTTTTGTACGGGAGGGGGGTAACTGGCCCCGCCTTCAATCTCATAATATTTCCCTTTAAAATGAACTTTTTTGATTTCCCGGTAATTTTCATTTGCAGCCAGATATTTAGACTTATGTGTATTAGAGTTAATCAGCACCTCTTTTACGATGGTCATGAATTCCAGCGTTCTTTCGTATCTTTCGTCATGCGAGAACGCCAGCGGATCGCCCATCGCCACAAGATCCGGTGGTGTACCGCCCGTTACTACGTTAATGGCGACTCTTCCGTTGGAAATGTAATCGAGGGATGTCGCCATACGCGCCGCCGTAATCGGTGAAATAAGACCTGGACGCATAGCCACCAGCGGACGCAATACCTTGGTATGGGTTGCGATAGCCGAGCCTACAATCCAAGCATCCAGGCAGCCGCCTCCTGTCGGAATAAGCGCAAACGTATAGCCCGCCTCTTCGGCAGCCTGCGCTACCTGAATCATGTAACCTGCTGTAGACTCGCGTTCTAATTCTGTTCCAATATATTTCCCATCGCCTGTCGTAGGAATAAACCATCCAAATTCTACATCCTGTACCGCTGTTGACATTTTCTCCGCCTCTCCTTTTTAGTAATGTCTTCGATAATGACGAAGCAAAAACAACAAAAAAAGACTCTATCATTTTGCAAACACAGGCAAAATAACAGAGCCTTCAGTTGACTGATCGGCCATCTAAAATGCTATCAATTTCTCACATTATAAACATTTATATTCCGATAAGTCAAGTAAGAATAAAAAATCACTGGATGGATCAACACGCCTTTCGGTGATAAAAGGCAGGGGTTTTGTTAGAGCTACGGAAATGCATAGTATGATTAGCGCCCTCTCCAGATCGGAGGACGCTTTTCGAGAAAGGCGCAAATGCCTTCATGCGCATCTTCCGCTACTGCATTTACACTCATCACTTCACGAGCAAAAGAGTAGGCAAGAGACTGTGGCATCTCCATCTGTTTATAGAAGGCTTGCTTGCCGATTCCGACCGTATACGGACTGGCTTCCGCGATTTTGCGAGCAAGCGCTTCTGTCGCTTCCGTCAGCTTCTCTTCCGCCACAGCCCGGTTAATGAGTCCGGCGGCTACGGCATCCTGAGCCGACATTGCCTCTCCTGTCAAAAGCATCTCCATCGCTTTCTTGCGGCCGATGGCACGGGAAAGAGCCACCATCGGTGTAGAGCAAAACAAACCGATTTTCACGCCCGGGGTCGCAAAAACAGCCGTATCCGCTGCCACAGCAAGATCGCACGTCGCTACCAACTGGCAGCCGGCGGCGGTGGCGATGCCCTGCACCTGTGCAATAACCGGCTGTGGGATTGTCTGAATCGTTTCCATGAGTTCACTGCAAACTCCAAATAAATTCCGATAGAATGACGCCGTCTCTCCTCTCATTTCTTTCAAATCGTGACCGGCGCAAAAAGCAGGCCCGGCGCCGCGCAATACGACAACAGCAACAGAACGGTTTTCTTGTATTTGTTTAAAGCAGTGGAGCAACTCTTTCATATGTTCAAGAGAAAGAGCATTTCTTTGGGCCGGACGATTCATGGTTACATAAGCAATCGCCCCTTCAATTTCAAATAAAATATGTTGATAGGCCTCTGTTTGAATAGACAAGTGAAAAATTCCCCTTTCAAAACGAATTATTTTTTGTTCCCGGGACTAACGTTCACGCCAGCGCAGCACATAACGCTCCGTCCGCCGCATAATCTGCGTGAGTCCTGCTACAACCAGGCCGATAAAGAGAATCCCGGAGACGACACGTGGATAATCCCCAAAATCACTATAGTTTTTTACATACCATCCGAGACCGGAAGATCCCCCCACAATTTCCGCCGCCGTAAGCAGAATAAATGAAAGAACAAGACCGATCGTCATCCCAGAAAAAATGCTGGGCATCGCTCCAGGCAACAAAATTTTGGCGTACCAATCTTTTCTCGAAATGCCAAGGGTATGCGCGGAATCCAGTAGCCGGTGGTCAATCTGCTTGACTCCGTTCACGGTATTTAAAAAAATCGGCCAGAACGCCCCGATATAAAGAATAAAAGAGGAGGCGAGCCAGAATGTCGGCAGCAGCGCCACTGCATACGGAATGTATACGATCGGCGGAATCGGACTAGCCAGATTTGTGAATGGATGGATAAGCCGCTCGATCCGTTTGCTTTGTCCAACAAGCAATCCGAGCGGAATAGCCGTAACGATAGCGCAGCCAAACGAAACAAATAAAAGAGTAAGGGAGGAGAGCAAACTGGTGAAAAGGAAAGGATAGTCTTCCCCAATTATCGACAGTACGGCTGTCGGACCCGGAAATAAAAAAGGATCTAACCATTGGAAAACATCCGTTGTGATATACCATACGATACCGATAAGAAGAAGCGGCAACCACCCTACCATCCGGCAACCCTCCCTTGCTGTCCCGAAACGTCTTCTCCCTGCAGCAGGCTAAGAAGGCGGGCGCGAATATCGAGCAGCTCCGGATTGCTCAAAAGCTCATTACGTTTGCGCGGCCTCGCCCATGGAATCGCAATCAATTCAGTTATGCGCCCCGGATTGGCTGCCAGAACGGCAATCCGATCGGATAGGTAAATCGCTTCGTCCAGATCATGCGTAACCATAATTACCGTGGGCTTCGGCTTTTTTTCCTGCCAAAGCCGCAAAAGAAGCTCCTGTAGCTGCGCACGGGAAATAGCATCCAGCGCGCCAAAGGGTTCATCCAGCAGCAGAAGCGGCGCTTCGAGCAAAAGCGCACGGGCGATGGCTACCCGCTGCTGTTGGCCGCCGGATAGTTGAATGGGATATTTCTTTTCTGAACCGCTTAGTCCGACCTGGTCAAGGATATGGCGGACCCGCTCCTGGTGATCCCGCCTGGCTCCCTTTCTTTCCTTTTGTTTCAGCGCAAAGAGTAAATTGTCCTCCGCCGTCATCCATGGGAAAAGGGAGTACGTTTGAAACACAACGCCGCGGTCAAGTCCAGGACCTTGAATTTTATGTCCCTGCCACAGAACGCAGCCCTGGGACGGCTCAGATAACCCCGCCAATATATGAAGCAGGGTCGACTTTCCACATCCGCTCGGACCCAACAGGGCAAAAAATTCACCCTGTTGGATCGTGAGACTGACCTGGTCAAGCGCCACAAATTGTTCTTTCTTTCCGGTTGCAAAAACTTTGGATACGCCTTCGATGCTAAGCCCGTTCATTTTGTTCTCCTTTCTCAATGATGCTCATGATTGGCGGCGGTAAAGGTTTGCTGCGCTTGTTTATAGAACGGATCCTGCGGATACTCTTTTTGCAGCTCGGCCAATGCGGTTGCATAAATATCGGTAGTAAAGTGGTCATGCACCTTTGTCGCATCTTTGATGTAGCCCACGGTTTGCATCTGCTCGGCAAATTTAAATACACCGTCTTGATTCGGATCTGCCGAGCTAACTTGATATCCGCCATACAAATCTTTCTCTAATGTGTCTTTGTCCACATTGATATATTTTGCTACATCCGCCACTGTCTTCTCTTTATTTTCTTGCTTGAATTTTTCTGCCTGAATAAGCGCTTTTACAATTTTTACGTATTTTTCCGGGTTTGTTTTTATGTTTTCTGATTTTGCGATGACACGGCAGCACGGATGATCAGGGAATAGTTCATTCGAATAGCTTGTAATCGCCAGCCCCTGCTTCGTAGCAAGCTGAATAAACGGCGTCCATACTACCCCGGCATCCAAACTTCCTTTTTTCACACCCTCAATGACCGCCTTTGGGGAGTCGAACTCTATAATCTTGACATCTTTTTCAAGGTTTAGTCCTTGCTGCGCAAGGGCACCGCGTAGTACAGCATCGCCGGTGGCCAAACGCACAGTTCCGATTTTCTTTCCTTTTAATGTATGCAAATCTTTAAAGCGATCCGCATGTTCCGGCTTCGCAACCAGTGCAGCACCTGTACCCATGGTGCCTGCGTACATGGTAAGATCCGCATCTTTATCAAGGAACGTCAGCGGTGCCGCAGTACCGAACGAGCCAGAGTCCAATTTGCCGGACAACACGGCATTGATGCCTTCCCCTGAATTGGTAAATGCATGCAACTCTGCCTTAAGGCCCTCTTTTTCGAAAAAGCCCTCTTCCTGGGCAATAAAGTATAAGGCGTGTCCCGAGGAAGGAAGGTGGCCAATTTTCACTACTTCTTTTTGCTCTGGACTCTTGCTGTTTTCTTTTGTTTCATTGTGAACAGGAGCGGACGCGCTATTTTTCCCCTCCTGAGGCGCGCACGCTGTTACCCCTCCTAGCAGAGAGAGCGCGAGTAACCCCGTTCCCCACCATTTTATCGACTGTTTCATTTTTTGCCCCCTTTTCATATGTATAAACTTGGTTTTTTGTATGCGTGTTATCTTTCTCTCCCGTCCATCAGGCAAGGACAATGCCATCCGGATCCAAATTGTACATTTGGTTTACCTCTTCTTCCGTAGGATCGGGAATCGTCTCTACATCGGGATGAATATCAATATCAAATCCACTGTTGGCCTGCACATCTTCTATCGTAACTCCTTCATATATCTGCAAAAGTGTCATACGGCGTGTCTCTTCCGGAAACCCATATACGCCAAGTTGCGTCACGACACGATACGGGCCGGTATTCGCCGGAAGCCCGCTTCTCTCCCGTGCGCCTGGTCCGTCTAAATACCCCGGACTGGTTAAGAAGTTCAGCTTCGGCGTGAATTTTCGTTTGTCCTGACGCATCAAAATAATGGTACGCCAGCAGAGGGAGGCGATATCGGAGCCGCCGCCCGAACCCGGCAGGCGAACCTTCGGATTCTCCCAGGACCCGATGACGGTAGTGTTAAGGTTGCCGTACGGATCGATTTCAGCCCCGCCCAGGAATCCATATTCAATGTACCCGGCCTGCGCCAGGCTCATAACATAATCCATTGACCCGACGATGACCCCGTTTCGGAAGGTCAACGATTCGCTAACCTGAATGGGGAGTCGCCCTTCCGGCTGTCCGCCTACGCCGCCCCCTTCATAAATCGTAAGCAATCCCGGCGCATGAAGGCGCTGTGCAAGCGAAGCCGACAGCATGGGCATACCGGTGCCAACGAACACGCTTTTGTTATCCTCCAGTAGTCTTGCCGAAGCCACAATCATGCGTTCCGTATCTGTAGCCATCGCTGTTTACCTCCTTTTTGCAACTTTCGGGTATTTTTCGATGCCATGTTCGATATGTTCTAGCTGACGGAGCCTGCAAAGACCTCCGATTTTTTCAAGATATTCGTAATGGTCTTCCGTCCCAAGAATATAGCGGTGCAGATAATCCTTTACCCCTTCATCCGTAAGAGACGCATCCAGCCATTCCTGCCAGTGTTGTTCATCAAAGGAATACAAGTACGGCACCTGATTCGGATGCGAGCCGTACGGCACTTCTACAACCGCATCGACCACAAAATAAGGAATTTTGGTCAAGTCCGGACGGCGTGTAATTTCTTCTTCCGGGATAATCCTTTCCGTTGTAATGATTACGTGCTTGGCAGCATGTGCGAGTTCAAAATCTTCAGTTATATTGCCGTCGATTTGGCAATTTCCATACTTATCTGCCCGGTGTACATGAAGAATCACCACATCCGGATAGCATGCCGGAATTAATTCGATCGGCTTGCCGGTAAATGGGTCTTCAATTTTCTTCGATCCGCTATAATGCAGCGTATCGGTTCCGATAGCGGTACGGGTGGGATAGAACGATAAGCCTTTCATGGCCGCAGTAAACCGCCATTGAAAAGCTGCATTGGTCGTCTCAGAGATAACAGAGAGCTGCCCGCTTTCGACTGCTGCACGCGCCGGGCGGGAGAGCCCCCGAATCTCATCGCCAAATCCGTATGCAACCTCGGCTCGGCTGACTAGCCCCGCTGCCGTAAGCAGGTTCCAGTCATGCTGTGAGCCTTTTGCGCCTACGGTTAAATCGCCGATTCCCTGACGAATGATTTCATATACAGCAGCCATTGGCGTCCGTACTGACCCCATTCCGCCAAAAACAATATAGTCTCCCGGCTTTACGCCCTGTTCAATGGCCTGTTTTAATGCTACTCGTTTGTCCTTTTTTTCTACTGATTTGTGCTGTCTGCGATAGGCTCGCATTTCATCCGGATCGGCCCAGCCGTACAAATACATATCTTTTTTGTTTTCTACAATCTGACTCATTTTCTCCTCCTTGTGTAAAATTGCCAATAAAAAACCAACCTTCTAAAAGATAAAAGGTTGGTTATATGATTGCATTTTACCAGAATCCAACCTCTTATCTTTCAGAACTGTGTGTCTGCTGGAATTGGCACCGACTTTATATCGGTTGCCGAGGTTTCATCGGGCCAGTCCCTCCGCCTCTCTCGATAAGAGAATATATTTTTATATAATTACGACATCTTCATTTTAAGTCGATAATTAACATTTGTCAACTTGGTTTTATTCCATTAATCTACTCATTTTTATGAATTAGCCGAGAACACTCGTGACTTCAGCCATGAGATG
>NZ_DFMZ01000091.1:24343-28989 GCF_002375825.1 Aneurinibacillus sp. UBA3580 | reverse complement strand
ATAAGAAAAACGCGCGGGCGTTGCCGGTCTTTCCCTCCCTTCGGGCTACACGCTCCACACGGAAAAAGCAACGGCCGGCACACGCCTCGCACGTTTTTCCTTGATTACAATGAAGGGAAAGTATATACCGCTTTCTCAATGTAAAGTGACATATACTCTCCTATACCACAAAAAAATGCCTGGTCACAGATCATATGACTAGGCATTTTTAAGCGCTTCCATTACTTGATTATCCAGTTTTTTCGCCGCTCGTTCATCATACGTCTTCTCAAAACGCGGTTCAATGGAAATGCGTGATCCATAAAACATCACATCACGCACCTCTTCAATCATTATTTCCACCATAGTCAGCTTTAACGGTACATTTTCCATTTGTTCCGCTTTCACATGTCCATGACCGCTGATGGAATAGACGGACCCACCCGCAAACACATTAAGCACAACATGGCTGTTGTGCTGGATGTTGTCGACGATGACCGACTTGCTATTGACAGCAAATAAAATCGTAGACACATTCGGCGCGTATACCCAAGAAATCGCGCTTACATACGGCCCTCCAGATTGTTTGTTCACCGTGGACAGCATGGCAAACCGTTCATTTTGCAACAATGCCAGCAAATCCTGGCTTAGAGATTGTGCCACAACTTCCGCCATAAGCAAAACCTCCTTACATATGAGGATATTTCCATTGTACACCGGAAAAAAGCATATCCTCAACTATCAATTCACAAACGGCAGGCAATGCATCTCGGCAAGCGGGCAGGCTGGATGGAATGGAAATGAACTATCGCAAGAAATATATCCGCACGTTTCGGTTGCTCTCCACTCAACTGTGGGTTTTTTACCCTTTTTATTTGTATAATGTATGGTTTTTATTTTTATTATTTGTATGATTTCTCTATTGATTCGGCCTCTCCTGCCGAAGTCTTGCGATAGTCCATTAATTCATTCTCTCCGCCTTTTTAACATTGCAAGTACTATGCCAGTTTTTCTAACAGCTAAAATGATGCAAATGACGGGGTACATATGGCAAATCCGATGCATACGCATCGTTTATCTGCATCAAAATCGCATCAAAAACACATCTTGCATCCATTATGCATCATTTTTCTTTCGAATCCCATACTTATTTAACCGGCGCACAACAGTGGATTGATGAACCCCCAAGATTTTAGCGACCTTTCGCGTGCTCTGATATTTTTCATATAACGACAACAACCGCTCCTTCTCTTGAGCCGGCGTAGCAGGCACGCTTGCCGTACTGTATACAGTTTTTTCATCCGCTTGCCCTGCTTCTTGCCGCCGCTCCACCGGAAATGCAACAGACGGGGCCTGCCCATCGAGCATCATTTTGGGCAGATGCTGTACATCAATAACCGGAGCGACCGTGGTCACAACCAGCCGCTCAATGATGTTCTCCAGCTCCCGGACGTTACCGGGCCACGCATACGCTTGCATCAACTCCAGCGATTCATAGGAAATCCGCTTATCTACATGGTGTTTAGCATTAAATTTCCCAAGGAAATACCGGATCATCGGAAATAGATCTTCTTTGCGCTTACGCAGCGGAGGTACTTCGATCGGAACGACGTTAATCCGGTAGTATAAATCTTCACGAAATGTTCCGGCCTGCACCCGCTCAAGGAGGTTGGCGTTTGTCGCTGCAACCAGGCGAAAATCTACTGCTCTTTCCTTTACATCTCCGATACGGGTGACCAGCTTTTCCTGCAACACTGTCAGCAGTTTAACCTGCAAATCCAGCGGCAGCTCCCCGATTTCATCCAGAAACAGCGTTCCTCCGTCTGCCAGCTCAATTAAACCTGGTTTCCCTTTCTGCTGTGCACCCGTAAAAGCTCCGGGCGCGTAGCCAAACAGTTCAGACTCAAGCAAATTACCGGGAATGGCACCGCAGTTAATGGAGATGAAAGGCCCCCTGGCCCGGTCGCTTCGCTGGTGAATCAATTTGGCCAATACACCCTTGCCGACACCCGATTCTCCAAGGATAAGGATAGACGTATCTACCGGAGCGATGCGCATGCACATTTGAAGAATATTACGCATCTCCTCACTTTCCGCGACCACGCCTTCGATTGCCATCTGCTGTGCGCGCAACACTTCCAGCTCCGAATGGTATCGCTCAGATAGCTGCTTCGCTTCTTCCAGTTCCGCCTTTACTTGATTCAATTGGCTTAAATCGCGGCAATTCATTACAATCTGCAAAATCTCGCCCGTCTCATCGTCTAGAATCGGCGTTCCTGTCGAGAGCAGTACGCTGCCGTTCGCCACATGCTGGATAACGCTGACGCGCTTCTTCTTTTCAACCACCAGCTTACTCACTGCCTGGGAAATAATGCCCCGCCGCTCCAACTCTTCTTCCTGCCTGCCGATCGCTTCGTGTGCCGGTACACCTGTCATACGGCTGAATGCTTGATTGAAGTGACGGATTACTCCGCTGCGATCCGTAACGACAATCCCGTCATGGGACGATTCGATAATCGTATCGAGTTCCCGGTTCAGCTTCTGGACAGCCGTAAGCTCTTCAGAGATCACTTCAAGTTCCGTAATATCCTGCATAACGCTTGCCATTCCAATCTTTTTGCCTTCGTCGGTTACGATCGGCGTATGGTTAATCAGCAGTTTGCGACCGTCATAATCAAGCCGGACCATCTGTTTTTTTCAAGAGAAAGCAGCAGATTTAACAACGGCTTATCAGATACAAGCTCATCGATGGATGTACGGAGCATGTCTTTCTGCGAGGAGATGCCGAGCAGGCGCTCTGCAGCCTGGTTAATGGACAGCACATGACCCTTTAAGTCAACTGCTACGATCCCGTGATATGTAGACTGCAGAATCGCGTCCAGTTGAGAAATCGTTTTCCGTGTCTGGTGCTCAAAAGCACGGAGAATATCCGTTCTCGTCAGAATACCGACCAGTGTACCGGAGCGGTCAATGACCGGAAGGCGTCCCGCTTCCAACTCTTCGTCCCAATCCTCATAAATCTGCTGATCATCGTACAGCGTAACCAGGCGGGTCTGCATTAACGTTCCTACCGGCGTTTCCTCGGGCAGATGGTTTTTCATCGCACGAAATACATGCGATTTGGTCAGCAGCCCAATCAGCTTGTACGCTTCATCCACCACCGGCAAACCGTCAATTCGGTTTTCGAGCAGAAGGGAAGCGGCACGGCTAATCGTTTCCTCTTTATATAGAACAATTGGGTTTGCGGTCATGTAATCTCGTACTTTCATTCCGTCTACTCCTAACAAAATTCTCATGGATTTTCAGCCGCCACCCCGACATGAAAATCATGAGAAGGGCGGCTGACTTTTGCGGCATGAGGGAAAAGAGAGAAGGGAGCGAGGAGATGATTTTAATGTAGAAAAAGGCGAAGGCCTTTTTCTTCTCCGGATCTTATTTCTTCTTCCCTCTCTTTCCTTTCATCATATATTCTTACGCATTATTTTTAAACATGTTTTCCACGCAAAAAAATGAGGTGCAGAAAAACTCAGCGTTTCTCTGCACCCTTACGTATTTTTTACCGACCATAGCGCGGCTCTGCCTCGATGGCGCTAAGCAGCTGCTCAATGGCTTCCCTGTCGTAAAACTGGGTTTTCGTTTTTCCATCTGCCGTATACTTGACATGGTACATTGTCTCGTCTTTGGTGTATTCCAAATGCTCCAGCTTATGATCCTCTTCCAGAATGGAATAGAAAAAATCACTTGTCTTTTTTGCCGCGTCGTCCTCTGGTCTGGCGTCTGAGACGACTTTAATCTGCAAATAGTCAAACAACGCATTCTCGAATTGCTTCGTCATGTGGCCACCTCTCATGATTATTCCTTTATGACAACTGCATACATTCCTTGTTTTACCCAATCGGTGATTTGCCCGACAATATCTCCTTGAACCTGGACAACAGATGATAACAGCCTCACTGCCTCATCTTTGGGAAGAAGCATACGGAAAAAGCTTTCCCCGCAGTGAGACAGCCGCCATCGCATACCGTCAAATATAATATGGCCTGGCACAGAAAGATCAAAATCGGCCGCTGTACCGCAAATAAGCGCTTCTTCTTCCTCTGCCTCCGGTTCGTCCGGCAGAATGGCCGCTTTCACTAAAGGCAGCAAGCGAGGATGCACTTCACGCAGCGCGGTTAATACAGGAGCCAATTCTGATTCTTTGTAAGCAATCCGTTCTTCGTGTAACACCCAACCATGTTCGGTTTGCCGTACCGGTGTCAGCCACAGCATGCACTCACCCTTTCTGTTCTTTTTCGCGCATCGATTTGACATCTTTCCGTCGCAGCCGGGCAAATAGCAGAACGACGACGGCCACACAAAGTGCCGGGATCATCGGCAAACCCATCGCATTCAAAATCGCCAGCGGAAAAGTCCCCACTAAAAGCAGTACGTACGCCGCCGCTTTCTTAAAAACAGGCAGCTTCTGCGCAAATCCGAGTTCGTATGTCGCCGCCGTTAATAAAAAAATCAGAATAAATTCTATATACATCGCATATCTCCCATAACGTAGTGTAGATATGTTTCATCTTACCCCATATTCCCAGAAAAAAACAACTGTAGAAATAGCCAGGATACAGAAACAAGAGAGTAGAGGTACGATTTAAAGAGGAAAAAGGCGAACGCCTTTT
>NZ_DFMZ01000091.1:4762-24237 GCF_002375825.1 Aneurinibacillus sp. UBA3580 | reverse complement strand
GCGAACGCCTTTTTCTTCCCCGGATCTCATTTCCTCTTTCCCTCCTTCTTTTCTCACGATTTTCACAGAAAAAAAGAGAGGCGCTTAGCCTCTCTTTTCGCTTAATTTTATTACGCGTGAACATAATTGCGATTTACTTCCGGTGTAGCGACTTCCATCTCGCCTACACCGCGAATCAGTTTCTTCGCATAGTATTTTTCCGGTTGCAAAACGGAAACCATGTAATCAATGGCAATCTGCGGATCCACCGTCTCACCGCATGTGTAGCAGTCAAGGGCAGCAAAACCTCGCTCAGGATACGTGTGAATGGAGATATGGCTTTCTGAAAGCATAACCAATACGGTAGCGCCTTGTGGCTCAAATTGCTTTGCTTGCACGGACAGAACGGTTGCGCCACACGCTTCTGCCGCTTCCACCATATGATTCTTCAGAAAATCCGCGTTGTTTAAAAGCCCGAAGTCGACTCCCCAAACATCAATTGCCACATGTCTGCCGAAAGTTGAGTATTCCATCTTCCAGCTCCCCCTTCCTAGGATGAGTAGTGTAAACATCGCTAGGACCTACGTCATTCACCACGGGGGCGAGTGAGGGATGAACATTCCCACCCTTTAAGTGAATCCTGGTTCCTAATCTAAGATAAACTTTACTTAACGAGAAATAAAATAACACGAATGTGACCAACATGCAATACTTTTTTTATTCGGGATTTACGTTATTTTTTACCGCCATAGCAAGCGCTTGCCGTTCTTCTTCCGATAGCGCGTACAATGAAGATCCCTTTTCTACCGGTTTGGCGTATACACGGGATTCGTGGCGACCGTAAATGCTCGTCATTACCATCCCATCTTGATTGTCATCCACCAGCGCAAGCGAGAAACTCAAATCACTGCCCTCGTTCTCAAAGGCGGAGAAACGAATGATGCCGAGTCGTCCTTTCTGCTCCCTCACCTTTGTATGCATGATTTCCGTCAAGCGTTCCACTTCCTGCTGGGATGCTTCAAGAGCTTCCATCCGATCGAACAGCTTCTCCAGCATTTGTTCCAGGTTATCTTTCGATGTTCCCTGCGCCATCCGTCTAAATCGCTTCTTTAGTCGACCGAATTTCACGCTAAGGATAATGTTCCAAATAAACAGCACAAGGAACAGAATCAGAAGAAGACCGAAGATGCCGGCGACGATTTCTTTCGTGAACCATACCTCCAAGGTTGTACCCATCCTTTCACTGCAATAAATCCATAACGAATTTATTTTATCTCAGGAAAACCCTCATGACCATAACGATGTTACGCTTTTTTGCAATTGGTTCTACTTTAACCAACAAAAAAAACGCCGACACAATAGTGTCAGCGGTCAAGCATAACGCCGGAAACGGCCATTCTTAACGCGGTTTTATACAGCAGCTCCACTCCGAGGGTAATATCTTCATAAGTGGAGAATTCTTTCGGATTGTGGCTTATGCCTTCCTTACAGCGCACGAAAATCATACCGTAGTCACATACATAGGACATGGCCAGCGCGTCGTGAAACGGACCGCTCATTAACTCCGGTGCGTCAACCCCTATTTCTCTGCATGCCGCACGCATTATCTCCATTATCGATTCGGCGCAGTAACGGGGCTCGCTATTGGTATCCTCCTGAATCGTATAAGCTAAATCGTGTTCGCGGGCGATTTCTTCAATTGCCTGCCTTAATTCAGCCTCATAACGGTCACGACGCTCGATGTTAATGTCCCGCAAATCAACCGTAAAAACAACCCGTTCCGGAATTATGTTGCGTGAATCCGGAAATACCTGAACGCTTCCTACAGTTCCAACCGTCGGGTTCTCGGGATCACGGGATGCGATTTCATGTAAGCGGGTAATCACTTTGGCGGCGCCGACCAGCGCATCCCGGCGCATCGGCATCGGGACCGATCCCGCATGTCCCGCGAACCCCACCATTTCCACCGTAAGCCACAGCGGCCCGGAAATTCCGGTTACAATGCCAATAGGGGAATCGAGCGCTTCCAGTACCGGCCCCTGTTCAATGTGCAATTCCAGATATGCGCCGATTTTGCCCGCTGGATATTCCGATTCATGAAAGCGGGAGGGATCGCAGCCAAATTCCATAAGAGCTTGCCTTCTTGTCACCCCGTTTTTATCTTTGCGCTCTAATTCTCCCGGCTCCAGCTTGCCAAGAATTCCCCGAACACCGAACAGCCCTTTGTTGAAGCGGCACCCTTCTTCATCACAAAATGCCACTACTTCAATCGGAACATCGGGAATCATTCCATTTTCAACCATCGTCTGCACCACTTCAATGCCGCCCAGCACTCCGATTACTCCATCAAACCGCCCGCCATACGGTTGAGAGTCAATATGTGAACCGATCATAAGGACAGGGGCGGTAGGATTTTTCCCTTCCAGCCGTCCGATGAGATTTCCAAAATGATCAACATGTGCGGTCATCCCGGCTTCGATCATCCATTGCTTTACGGCTTCCACAGCTTGTTTGTCTTCTTTGGATAGCGCAAGCCGGCAAACCCCCGTTTCTTCGATCCGGCCAATTATCGCCAGCTCGCTAATCCGTTTCTCCAATCGTTCGCTGCATATATTTATCAATTCTTTTCCCCGCTTCCCTATATTGATTGCCTGAAACAACCTATACGGTGCTGCTTTTTATCAACAGCGTCGCAAACGCCTCTTTCAAAGTTGCCACAATGAAATCCAATTCCTTATCCGTTGTTACGAAAGGCGGCGATAAAGTCAGAACATTTTCATATTGCGGTACGGTATCACTGTTCTTTCCGATCATCAACCCTCTTTTTTTGCATTCGGCCAGCACCTGCGCGACTTTTGCGGGCGCAGCCGGCTGTTTTGTCTGTTTGCTCTCGACCATTTCGATGCCGGCCATGAATCCGAAAGTACGAATATCGCCCACATTGGGGCATTCCAGCAGCGCATTTAACTTATGCTCCAATTGCATTCCTAAATACTCCGCGCGCTCTACCAGTTTTTCTTCTTCAATAATCTCGATGTTTTTCAATGCTACAGCACAGGAAACCGGATTTCCGCCGAAGGTATTCACATGGCGGAAGTGATTGTCTTTCCCCTGTTCCTTAAAGATTTCATACAATCCGGCCCGAACAGCCGTGGCAGAAAGCGGTGAGTAGGCGCTAGTAATTCCCTTGGCCATCGTGACGATATCCGGCTCCACGCCGTAATTTTGGTGGCCGAACCTTTTTCCGGAGCGGCCGAATCCGCAAATGACTTCATCAACAATCAATAGTACACCGTATTTGTCGCAAATCTCCCGCACCTTGGATAAATACTCCGGCGGCGGTACAATCACGCCTCCTCCAGTAATCACGGGTTCGAGAATAACTCCGGCTATCGTTTCCGCCCCTTCCCAGTTGATGACGTCTTCGTAGATTCGCGCGCAATCGATGCTGCATTCTCCGTACGCTTTGCCGAACGGACAGCGGTAGCAATACGGTGGAGGTACATGCTGAAATCCTGTTCCGAGCGGCTCATATTTAATTTTACGGTTCGCCTGTCCTGTAGCTCCGAGCGCACCCATGGAATTTCCGTGATAGGCCCGATGTCGGGAGATGAATTTGTGCCTCGTCGGTTCTCCGTTTTGATTATGGTACTGGCGGGCGATTTTAAAGGCGACTTCATTAGCGTCAGACCCGGAATTTGAGAAGAAAATGCGGTAATCTCCCCCAAGCCATTCACCGATTTTATCGGCCAACCGGATAGCGGGAACATGACTTTGGTTCAGCGGGAAAAATGCGAGCGTCTTCATCTGCTCCGCAGCCGCTTCTGCAATTTCCTCCCTTCCGTGTCCTACATTTACGCACCATAGACCGGACATGCCATCCAGGAAACGGTTTCCGTCAATATCGGTAATCCAACTTCCTTCTCCCGCCACCGCGATAACCGGATTTGGATTGTGGGGGGAGATATGATGCCACAACCTTTCCCGGTCCTTTTCCAGCAGTTCTTCTTTATTCCATGTTCCGGCTGCGGGTACGGAGTTCTGCTCTTTATCCATATTGCTCCTTCCTTTCTTTAGTCTATCGTTTATTTTACAAAGTCCCGTTTCTGGCCGATTGAGTTTTCATCCCCTTTATACCAGCGTGTTGTCACTACTTTTTTCTTGGTATAGAATTCCACCCCGTCTTTTCCATTCGCATGCAAATCGCCGTAGAAAGAATCTTTCCATCCGGAGAACGGAAAAAAACTCATCGGGGCCGGTAAGCCGATGTTGACTCCGACCATACCCGCTTCCACTCGTTGTACAAAATCCCTTGCGTATACACCGCTGTTCGTATAGACGCAGGCCCCGTTGCCAAAACGGGATTTGCTTATCGTTTCTATGCCTTCATCGAAGCTTTGGACCCGCACCATGCTAAGAACCGGGGCGAAAATTTCATCCTTAATAATGCTCATATCCGGATGGGCATAATCGAACACGGTCGGTCCAAGAAAATAGCCTTTGCCAATTCTTGCCCCTTCCTCCCTGCCATCCCGGATAAGTTTAGCTCCGCTCTCTTCTCCTTGTTGAATATAGCTGTGCGCTCGCTCCAATTGGCTTTGGCGAATGACCGGTCCCATCTCATTCCTGCGGTCTTCTCCCGGCCCCATAACCAGCCTGTCGGAATACTGAACGATTTTCTTCGCCAGTTTATCGGCGATCGCTTCATGGGCCACCACCACACTCGCGGCCAGGCAGCGTTCGCCCGCACAGCCGAATGCCGAATTTACCAGAATTTCCGCTGTCTTGTCCAAATCTGCGTCCGGCATAACCAAATGGTGATTTTTTGCGCCTGCCAGTGCCTGTACGCGCTTGCCGTGCTTCGAAGCCGTTTTGTAGATATATTCCGCCACTGGCTGGGAGCCGATAAAAGAAACCGCCTTGACGTCCGTGTGTTCCAGCAGACCGTTCACCGCATCATGCGCGCCATGCACAATATTGATAACACCATCCGGCACGCCTGCTTTTTGCGCCAGCTCCACGATACGCACGGCACTCAACGGCGTTTTCTCCGATGGTTTTAAAACAAACGTATTGCCGCAGGCAATTGCCAGCGGAAACATCCACAGCGGAAGCATTCCCGGAAAATTGAACGGGGTAATGCCCGCTACTACGCCAAGCGGAAAACGCACCATCTGCGTATCGATGCCCCGGGACACGTTCAAAAGATTGTCTCCCATCATCAGCGTCGGAAGACCGCAGACAAATTCAACCGACTCAAAACCGCGAAGCAATTCCGCATACGCCTCATGGTACGTTTTTCCGTTTTCTTTTGTAATTAGCTCGGCTAATTCTTCTTGATGTTCCAGCAAAAGGGCATGAAGCTTAAACATCAGCTTGCTGCGCTCGGTAATGGGGGTCTCTCTCCATCCCTCAAACGCGGCTTTAGCAGCCGCCACCGCCTGTGCAACATCCTCACGCGAAGAAAGCGGAGTTTTGGCAATGGTTTCGTCAGTAGCAGGATTGATTACTTCTTCAAATCGATCGGTTCGGGCATCAACCCAGCTCCCGTTTATAAAATTTTTAAGTAAGAAGGTTTCTACCTGCTGTGTACTCATTTTTGTTTTCACTCCTTTTTTTATTGCTATATTTAATATTAATGATAATTCAGAAAATTTTCATTATACACTTTGTCTGATAATATACAGAGTAGTTATACAAAGTGTAAAATCAATCCGGGGAAAGGAGCGGAAAGTGATGATTAGCATCGCGGAAGTGCTAAAGCGCCCACTGTTCAGACATGCTAAAGTTGTTGCCGGGCAAAACGGCACAATACGTAACATAGGCTGGGTGCACATTGTCGATATCAAAAATGCCGGCCTATATATTAATAAGGATGACTTAATCTTATCTACAGGTCTCGGGCTTGTTGGAACGAATGAAAAAGAACGGGAAGAATACCTAAAAGAATTAATCCAGCACGGAGTTGCCGGACTGTGTATCGAACTCGGCGACTACTTTTCGCAGCTTCCGCCGGACATGCTGACAATTGCAAACCAGCACGACTTTCCTCTTATCGTCTTTACTAAGCGCATCCGTTTTGTCGAGATTACCCAGGAGATTCATTCCCTTCTGGTAAACCATCAGCTGGAAACCCTTCGGAATCTTACCGCCTTCTCACAGGAGCTGCAGCGGCTCACAGTGCAGGTGGCGGGCATAAGGCCCATTCTTGCCGCTCTGCACAGGCATACTTCGCATCAGGTTGTCTATTACTCCCCCTCCGGTGAAAGTTTATTTGCGCCAATCAGCAGTCCGTCGGAAGCTGAGGATATTGTTACCTTATACCGGGAAGCGTTGGCCAAGGCCCCCCTTTCTTCGCGTCAGGCGGGCGTGCTGCAATTGAATGCGCATCGTTTCATCCTTTCCCAGCCCGTCACCTTCCTGGGACAAACCGTTTCCTATATCGGTCTATTAATCAGCGGAAAGAAAGTCTCCGAATCATTATTGATGTCTCTTGACTATACGGTAAAGTCTGTAACAAATTTCTTGCTGCGCCGTCTGTTTTTGGAAGAAAAAAGACAGGAAGGACAAAAACGATTTCTTATCAATCTTCTGCAGGGCACGATTAGCGACGAAGAACAAGCGCAGGAGCAAATCGGCATACCCGTTTCTCCTGCCGGTTCGCTTCTTTGTATGGCAGGCATCGCCAGCATAAATCACGCCACGCTCCGCTATGAAGGGGAAAGCGTAGAATCGATATATCAGGATATCGTGTTACTCGTTCGCTCCCTTTTACGAAAACAGGAACTGCAAGCACTTCTCATGCTGGAAGAAAAAAAATTATATATGCTATGCCTGACGACGAAACCGCCCGGCAGGTACTCAATGAAAGAACGGGTAAAGGAGTTCATCGGACAGTTCGAACAGGCAATGCTGCATATGTTTGAAGGCGACGTACAGGCGGCAATCGGATTCGGTCAAGCAAAAGCACAAATAACAAAAGGAAAAGAAAGTTTTGAAGAAGCGAAAGAGGTACTTAAGATAAACCAAACAATTTCTGGCCATTATTTCTATGAAGACCTCGGCATGTACCAAATCGCTTCTAAAGTTACAAGCAAGGTGTTCCTTCAAGATTTTATCACCAATCATATCGGAACACTGTTAGACTACGATAAAAGCAACAACGCTCAATTGTTCGAAACGCTGCGCGTTTATTTAAAGCACATGGGTTCCAAACAATCGGCGGCGCAGGAGTTATTCATTCACCGGCAAACGCTATACCATCGTTTGGAAAAATGCCGGGAACTGCTGGGCGACGATTATTTAGCACAGGAGAAACGCCTGTGTATTGAAACGGCCATACTATTCTATGACCTATTGAGAAAGAAAGACGGGTAGATTATCTCTCATTATTTATTTAAATTTTTAGAATATTTAGTTGACCACGCCTAACTGAATACTTATAATCGAACCTGAAGGATATATTTTTTAAGCAATAAAAAAATATATCCTTAATTTTTAATTGCTTTATAAATATGAAAGGAGGAATCAACCATCCAAACACTCTATATCTTCTCCCCTATTTCCTTTTTGCCTTTCTTTATATATTCCGTAAAGGAGGAGAATCATGAAAACACAAATCGAAACAAACGGTATCGTTACGCTGCCCCCTGAAGTCTCACAGCAAATGAAAAACAGTCCGCTATGGAACGAAGACTTGCGTCCCACTACGACCGAAGAACATTCATGGAGAGGATTTAACTTCGCCGCTTTATGGATTGGCATGTGTCTCTGTATCCCCACCTATACGATGGCGAGCGGAATGATTAGCCTCGGCATGAACTGGTATCAAGCAATCTTCACCATTTTCCTCGGCAATGTGATTGTGCTCATCCCCATCCTGCTTAATTCTCATGCCGGGACCAAGTTCGGAATTCCTTACCCCGTATTTGCCCGGCTTTGGTTCGGTGCAAAAGGGGCGCATATTCCCGCAATGGCCAGGGCCATCGTCGCTGCCGGATGGTTTGGCATCAATGTATGGATTGGAGCAGGAGCGATCGATACGTTATTATCCGCCTCCTTTTCCCTCTGGCAGGGGATTCCTTTTCATACCGCCATCGTGTTTGCTTTATTCTGGTTATTAAATATAGGAATCGCCTATAAAGGACCGAAAGCGATTAAAATACTAAGCAGTATTGCCGCTCCCGTTCTGGGTGTTTCGGCGATCATTCTGCTCATCTGGGCATTCACTTCGGCGGGAGGCTGGGGACCTATGCTGTCCGCGCCCTCCAAGTTTACCTCCACCGGTGAATTCTTAACGTACTTTTTCCCTTCTTTGACCGGCGTCATCGCCTTTTGGGCCACCATGGCGTTAAACATCCCGGATTTCTGCCGCTACGCCAAAAGCCAAAGGGCGCAAATTGTGTCGCAGAGTCTTTCGCTCCCCATTACCATGGGCCTATTCTCTTTCATCGGCATTGCCGTAACTTCCACTACGCTGGTGATTTTCGGTGAAGCGATTTGGGACCCGGTTCTTTTGCTCGCCAAGTTCCCTCCGTTTATTATCTTTTTGGGAACGCTGGTCATTGTTATCTCCTCTATCACGATTAACATAGGCGCCAATGTAGTAGCGCCGGCCCGCGCCATTGAAAACCTCTATCCGAAGCGCATCACCTTTGCCATGGGGGCTATCATTACCGGTTTATTCGCCATCTTAATGCAGCCCTGGTACATCATGTCCAACTTCGGCAACTACATCTTCGGCTGGCTTGGAACATATGGAGCGCTTCTGGGGCCGATCGACGGGATCGCCATTGCCGATTACTGGCTCGTGCGCCGCAGACGAATGGCGCTGAAAGATCTGTACATGCCTGACGGCCGCTATAATTATACGTCCGGTTTCAATATGAACGGCGTGTACGCTCTCCTTATCGGGGTTGCCATCCCCGTTCTGGGACTATTTATCCCTCCGCTTCGTTTTATGTGGGAGAACGCATGGACATTCGGTCTGTTCATTTCCATTTTCGCGTATGTGTATCTCATGAGAAATGACAAGAGTGTGCTAAGCAAAGAGGAATACGAGGCCATTACTCAATTTACAAATGAAACTTCTGTTTCTTCTCCCGCCGCTAACACAGAAGCGGTCGTAAAATAACACGAAACATAAAGCCTCCCCGGTTCGCTGAAATGCGTCCAGGGAGGCTTTTTATTCTTAGACTTGCGTTTCTTCGGCATCTCTCCGGTACCGAATCCGCAAATCAGAAAACGTACAGGCCTGAAGTTCTTCGATCTCGTAAACAAAATCTAATTGTACAGCACTAATCTGTTCATCCGGACAATAAGCGATATAATACGTTAGGTTATCGTCGATTTTGTAGACAATTCCATCATGGCCAAGTTCCATAACATACTCCCGGATTACGTTTCCGGTCCGGCGGTTTAGCTCGGTGCTATCCTGCGTCAAGATCTCCTCATCCGGCGTTCCGTCTGGATATTTCCATGCCAGCGCGAGGTTTCGTACCTCCTTTTCGCCGAAATGACCATCCAGCCACAACGGATTTTGCAGACAAAGCAACTGGCGGACCACACTTCCTTTATCGCCATTTGCTTCCGCATGGCAATATGCGTACTCCGCAGCAACCGTATAATCGCTGACGAGATATACACCCGGCCCGAATACCGCCTTAATCTCAATGTTATTACAAAACTTCCTTTCTTCTGCGGCAAAGTACCTCTGGTTCCTAATGACTTCCATAGCTTCCGACAGACAGATTCCCCTATAGGCAACTACACGTTCTTCCATTCCTTGTTCTCCTCCTTCGTATCAGAGTAAGAACACCTCACATTCATTCCTCCTACCTGTCTGTATCTCTCTTTACGCAGAAGATGATGAACTCTCTCAAAACAAGCTCCCACTATACAATTATAAAAAATCTGAAAAAACTATAACACAAAATTCCCCTCATCTCAATTCGGTATTTTACGAAATTATTTTATTTTCAAATAAATAAAGGGAAGCGGAAACCGCTTCCCTCTAGTCCCTCTATATTATATTTGAGCGGTAAGATTCGTATAGGTTTCCGGACGCCTATCACGGTAAAATTGCCATTGATCTCGCACCTGGTGAATAACATTGCGATCCATTATCCCGATAATTACTTCATCTTTGTCCCGGCTTCCCATTGCCACAAACTCCCCACGCGGATTGACCAGATAGCTCTGCCCGTAGAACTCTCCCATATTCCATGGTGCTTCAAAACCGACGCGGTTAATGGCCGCAACATAAAATCCGTTAGCAACCGCATGTGCGGGCTGCTCCAGTCTCCACAAATATTCCGATGTGCCCGCTACGGTTGCGGAAGGGTTAAAAACAACTTCCGCTCCATTTAATCCAAGGAGACGAGCTCCTTCAGGGAAGTGCCTATCATAGCAAATATAGATACCGATTTTTGCGTATTTCGTGTTAAATACCGGATAATCTTCATTGCCCGGCTTAAAATAATATTTTTCCCAGAAGCCTGTTCCCCCCTCACCTGCCGCCACATGGGGAATATGCTTCTTGCGATATTTCCCAAGGTACTTTCCATCGGCATCAATGACGGCGGCTGTATTGTAATAGACGCCTTCTGCCGCCTTTTCATAAATGGGCAGTACGATGACCACGTCGTTTTTCTTCGCGATTTCTTGAAACAGCTTCGTCGTAGGCCCATCCGGAATAGGCTCTGCAGCTGCATACCATTTTGTTGTCTGTTCGGCACAAAAGTAAGGCCCGTAGAAAATCTCCTGCAAACAGATGATTTGCGCTCCCTTGGCTACCGCTTCATCAATAAGTGCCAGGTGCTTCTCAACCGCCTTTTCTTTATGCACTTCCACCGGTTCATCCCCGTGTACATCATGACTCGCTTGAATTAGACCGATGACAACCTCTTTAGACATGATAACCCCTCCTTGAATCGCCTGATATGGAATATCGTTAATATTGCTTGAATTGTTGTCTGCTTACGTATTGTCCTCTACCCTTTTGACCGTGGAACTGGTTGTCTTTGACAATGATTTCTCCCCTGGAAAGGACAACGACCGGCTCACCTACCACTTTCATTCCTTCGAAAGGGTTATAGTCTACATTCATATGGTGGGTAGAAGCGGAAAGCGTACGTTCCACCTTCGGGTCAAAGATAACGATATCGGCATCGCTTCCCACGGCAATCGTTCCTTTCTTCGGAAAGAGACCGAACAATTTTGCGGCATTGGTGGATACCGTGTTTACAAAGGTATTTAATCCGATTCTTCCCTTGTGCACGCCTTCCGAATATAAAATGGAGAAACGGTCTTCAATAAGCGGCCCTCCGTTCGGAATCTTGGTAAAGTCTTGCTTTCCGAGATCCTTTTGGCCTTCGAAGTTAAAAGAGCACTGATCCGAACCTACCGTCTGCAAACTTCCGTTGCGCAAAGCCGCCCACAGTTCTTCCTGATTCCACTTCTCTCTGAGCGGTGGCGACCAGACGTATTTCGCGCCTTCGAATTCGGGCTTTTGTAAGTCTGTCACATCAAGGACAAGATATTGCTGGCATGTTTCCCCCCACACTTTTAGCCCTTGATCCCGTGCCTCCTTGATTTTATTTGCTGCGGCCGCACACGATACGTGTACGACATAAATCGGAGCATCGGCAAGCGCGGCCATCGCAATGGCTCTTCCCGTCGCCTCCGCCTCCACTTCCGGTGGACGGGTTACCGCATGGTAATAAGGAGACGTATTCCCTTGTTCCAGCGCTTTTTGCACCAGTAACTCGATGACATCCCCGTTTTCCGCATGAACCTGTACCAGTGCACCCAGTTCCTTCGCTTTTGTGAGCGTTTGAAAAAGCGTTCCGTCATCGACCTGAAATACATTTTTATAGGCCATAAACAGCTTTAAGGAAGTAATCCCCTCTTCCTGAATAATGGCCGGCAGTTCGCTTAGCACATTATCGTTCATTTCACTAATCATAAGGTGGAAGCCATAATCGATGACGGCCTTTTGTTCCGCTTTCTTATGCCAGGCATTCACCGCATTTTTTAACGGTTTTCCTTTTTGCGTCAAACAAAAGTCGATAATCGTAGTCGTGCCGCCAAAAGCAGCGGCGCGCGTCCCCGTTTCAAAGTCGTCCGCCGTTACCGTTCCACCGAATGGCATATCTAAGTGAGTATGCGGATCAACTCCTCCTGGAAACACATAGCATCCCTTCGCATCGATGATTTCGGCTCCATATGTTTCGATATTGCTGGCGATCGAAACAACTTTTTCCCCCTTAATTAAAATATCTGCTTCATAAATGTCCGAACCGGTAACGACAGTTCCCCCTTTAATTACTTTTGCCATTCGCTACTCCCCCTTTTCTATTGCGCCGAATTCATTAAGGCTGTGTGCTCTCTCCATGTAAGCGGCGGCTGATTACTCGGTATCTCTATCATCGTAATACAGTCTTCGATCGGACACACTATCGAACACAAGTTGCATCCTACACAATCCTCTTCCCGCACGGTCAGTTTTTCGCGGCCATCCTCCGCCTGTATAATATCAATGCATTGGTGAGATGTATCTTCGCAAGCGATATGGCATCGATTGCAGTTGATACAGGATTCTTCATCAATACGGGCCACCACTTTGTAGTTAAGGTTTAGATTTCCCCATTCGGAATAGCGCGGCACTGATTTTCCGACGATCTCCATGACTGATTCGATGCCCCGTTCATCTAGATAATTGTTCAGCCCTTCAATCATATCCTCAACAATTCTGAAACCATACAGCATAGCGGCAGTACATACCTGGATACCCGACGAACCCATCAGCATGAATTCGACGGCATCGCGCCAGTTCGAAATACCGCCAATACCGGAAATCGGAAGGTTAACCTGCGGGTCACGGGCGCATTCTGCCACCATATTCAGCGCAATCGGCTTGACCGCAGGACCGCAATATCCGCCATGCGCCCCCTTTCCATCAATATGCGGAATAGGATTCCACGTATCGATATCGACCCCCATAAGACTATTAATCGTATTAATCATGCTAATAGCATCCGCCCCGCCCTGCTTGGCTGCCCGTGCCGTATACCGAATGTCCGTAATGTTCGGCGTCAGCTTCACGATGACCGGGGTTTGCGCCACTTCCTTCACCCATTCGGTCTGCAACTGTACCAGCTCCGGGTGCTGGCCGACTGCTGAACCCATACCGCGCTCAGCCATGCCGTGCGGACACCCAAAATTCAGCTCCAGTCCGTCCACCCCGACGTCTTCCACCGCTTTGACCAATTCATGCCACCTTTCACGGTTTGGTTCCATCATCAATGAAGCAACGAGCGCATGATTCGGAAACTTTCTTTTTACCTCTTTCATTTCCTTCAGATTCACTTCCAGCGGACGGTCGGTAATTAATTCAACATTATTAAATCCGATCGTTTGTCCGTTGTACTTTAAACCAGCAAAACGGGAAGTTACGTTGATAATCGGGTCGCCGAGCGTTTTCCAGACCGCCCCACCCCACCCTGCCTCGAATGCTCTTTCAACCTGGTAGCCGGTATTGGTCGGCGGGGCCGAAGCGAGCCAGAACGGGTTCGGCGCCTGAATTCCTCCAAGGTTAATCCGTAAATCAGCCATAAAGATACCCCCCTGATTTTAATCAAATGTAGTTTTATGCCGTGGCTTCTTTTTTTGTAGACAGATACACATTATGAATTCCGTACGCAGCCTTCTTGCCCTGCTCCGCCGCATCAACCACCATGGCTTCGGCGTTTCCCAGACCGAAAATGCAATCACCGGCCGCAAAGACTTTCGGATTGGATGTCTGATGATTATCGTTGACTTTAACCACTCCTTGAACATGTTCAAGGCCTATCGCTTCAATAAGAGGAAGCAACTTATTCTGTCCAATCGCCTTAATTACACTGTCAACTTCAACTGTAAACTCCGATCCTTCGACTGTTATCGGGCGCGGACGTCCCGACTCATCAGGCTGGCCAAGCTCCATGCGTACGCATTCAAGTGCCTTTACCCTTCCGTTCTCGTCCCCAATAATGCGCTTAGGCGTTACAAGCCACCTGAACTCGACACCCTCCTGCTTGGCAAACTCGTACTCGAAATCGTAAGCTGTCATTTCATTCTCTGTCCGGCGATACATCATGGTTACTCTTTCTGCTCCAAGACGACGTGAACACGTAGCCGCATCAATTGCGGTGTTTCCCGCACCGATAACGACCACTCTCTTGCCGACTGAAAGTGTCTCGAGAGGCCTGGTTTTCGTATCTTCAACAAGCTGAATGGCATCGTATACGCCATCCAATTCTTCTCCTTCAATTCCGAGGGAAGGCACTTTGCCAAGGCCTACGGCTAACACAATGTAGTCATACTCATTCACAATTTCATCTACCTGAATATCTTTTCCTACAGTTATATTGGTAAGAATGGTAACGCCAAGCTTCTCTACCTGTTCAACTTCCCACAGGGCAACCTGCTGCGGCAAACGGAACGACACAATGCCGTACGTATTCAGCCCTCCCGCTTGCGCTTTTGATTCGTATATCGTCACCTTATAGCCTAGCCGGGCCAACTCCCTGGCCGCAGACAGTCCAGCTGGTCCACCTCCAATTACAGCTGCGGTTTTTCCATTGCTTTCTCCCTTTTCGAATAATGTCACACGATTCTTCATCGCCCAATCCGTGGCATAGCGCTGGAGCTGACCGATCATAATCGGAGAAGAAGCGTGATTCAGCACACAGGCTCCCTCACAGAGCTCCGAAGTGGGACAAACTCTTGCGCAGCTTGCACCTACCGGGTTTGCCTCCATAATGACGCGGGCAGAACCTTTCATATTTCCGGAGGCAATCTTTTTAATAAAAGAAGGAATATTAATACCGGTAGGACAAGCTTTAATACAAGGAGCATCATAACAATAAAGACAACGAGTGGCTTCATCCATTGCATCTTTCTCTCGCAAACCGGGAACAACTTCCTGAAAGTTTCTTTTGAGCTTCTCGGTGGAAATAGAGGCGTGATGATTCAATATGCTCTCCTCCTTGTAAAATAAGTTCATGTTTTGGCTAAATATTCAGAACTTTATATTAATAATATTATACCAAAAATAATTTATCAACATTTTTGATTGCTTTTATAAATATTTTAATAGGTGTTCAGATTATTATCCGGTAAACAGGAAATGAGGTTGAGGGAAAAGCAATCTTTGATAAAATAAAGAGGGAATACCATTGGGTTTCCAGAATATCGGCATTTGCGAAAGGATACCGTAAAATGGACTTAGAAGTTCGTATCGAAAACCTTAAGCAAGAAATCAAAGAAAAACAGAACCTGCTTGCAGAACTTGAAGAAAAATTAACCGAGTACAAAAATCAACAAGAACGCCGAAAACAATATATGTCCTCCAAAGAAATTATCGATTATGTAGAAAACCGCTCCGGAAAACTCATCAATATGTCAACCATTAAACGCTGGACGGACGAAGGGTATCTCGGCGAAGTCATTGACGAGCGTGAACATTTCTGGGCCTTAAAAACCAAACAGGGGAAAAAGCGAAATCTGTATAGAAAATCAACAGTACTTTCTTTTTTATATAACAGGGGATACATCGCTCCTTATTACAATGTATTGGATGAAGTTCTGTACTCTACAGAAAACGCTTCCTTCTCCGCTGTGGTAATAGATGTTCGTATGGAAAACGGACAATTTTTATACAAAATTCAGCTACAGGATTACACGATAATCGACAATATTGACGAGAAGCAATTGAAAGGTGCGGAAAACGATGGTGAGTATTGAAATCAAAAACACAAACGAAAATATCTTAATTGCAAGAAAAATAAGGGATGCAAATAAAGGGTCAGTAGACGGATTTAATTTAAAATTTACGGAAGACAACAGGACCATCGTGATTGAGGGGGAAAAATTAACGATTCCCGACAAAGTGCTCCTTACAAGCGAAGTAAAAGTAAACGGAATTCTCAAACCGCTTGCAAATGGCTTCGAAATCCTGAATGAAGAAAAAGGAAAGACCGTAAACTTGCATCTGGATGCCGAATTAGTGAAGGAAATTAACGTAATCCGCAGTTATGTTAAAAGTAAAACGCAGCATGATGTCTTATTGGAACTATTCAAAAAAGGGCTGGAGCAGTTCAAAAAAGAAAACGATACGCAGCAAAAAAGAAGCGACCGATAAGCCGCTTCTTTTTCTTATTTTCCTCAGAAACGGATCGCAAGTTGAATCAACGTACGCACCGCTACGCCGGTAGCGCCGGCCGGATTATGCCCTTTGTCCTTGTCTGTCGTGGCCGTACCTGCGATATCAAGGTGAACCCACGGGGTATCCTCGGCGAATGCCCCGATGAAGATTCCTCCCTGAATGCAGCCGGCCGGACGTCCGGCGTCATTTTTCAGGTCTGCGATTTCACTCTTAATGTATTCCTGGTACTCCTCGAAATTCGGCAGCTGCCATACCCTCTCTCCTGCGATACGCGCCGCTGCTTTCACGTCTTCGAGCCACTCTTCGTTATTCGTAATGACGCCGGTAGCCGCGTATCCGAGGGCGGAGATAACAGAGCCTGTAAGCGTCGCCACATCGACGAGCTTGGTCGCGCCGAGATGCTTTGCATACGCTACGCCGTCAGCCAGAATAAGGCGTCCTTCCGCGTCCGTATGTACCACCTCGATCGTTTTTCCGGAGAAGGAAGTAATGACATCAGCCGGTTTTAAGTTATTGCCAGAAATCATGTTTTCACACGTCGGGATTACGGCGATTACGTTAACATGTGGCTGTAGCGCACCGATACCGTCCATCGCGGCGATAACGGCGGCCGCTCCGGCCATGTCCGTTTTCATCTCTCCCATATTTTCGTCCGGCTTCACCTGGATGCCTCCAGTATCAAACGTAATTCCTTTTCCAACGTATCCCAGCACCTCTTTGCTATCGGATGCGCCGTTATATTTCATCACGATCATCTTCGGCTCATTGGCGCTCGCCTGACCTACGCTTAGCAGCGCACCCATCCCAAGCTCTTCAAGCTCCGCTTTGTTTAACACTTTCACTTCCATATTACGGCGATGCGCCACTTCGCGCGCCCGCTCCGCCAGAATAGCCGGCGTCATCTTGTTGCCCGGCTCATTGACCAGATCGCGCGCGAGATTGGTTGCGTACGCGGCCACATCGGCCCGCTCGAGACCGGCCTGAATGGCGCTTTGTTCAAGATCATCACTAACGACCAGAATAAATTCTTCGATTTTGGAAGGCTGTTCGTCGCGCTTTTTATAGCCGGCGAATGTATAGGTGCCAAGCTCCACACCTTCTACGACACCCTGAACAATATCGACCGGATTCCAAAATCGTTTTTCTACGTAATAGTTCGAGACGCCAAACGTTATGTTTTTGATGCCACGTTTTTGTGCATAGCGGGCGGCAATACCGATAGCATCGCGTACTTTAGCGACCGTCAGCTCTTTTTCTTTGCCTAACCCAAGCACAATCGTACGCTTGGCGGGAATTTTACCCCAGTTGTGCAGTAGGGTGACTTCTCCGAAGGTTCCCCGGATTTCTTTTTCCGCAATAAGCTGTGAAATGCGGTGTTCAAGGGCTGTATCGACGGTTTTTGCGTATCCTTTCACCGTATCCTGATCTTCACAGTATGTGACGATGAGACAATCGGCTGCAATGGAAGAAATCGTTTCCGTTGAGATTTTTACTTTCATGGTCTACCTCCGCAAGTCAAAATGTACTCCCTGTTAGTATGCGACAACCAAAACGTAAAAAAGCATACTTCGAGTGAAGTATGCTTAACATATTCTCCAAATGGAAAGCGGTTTCCTGCTTTCTGCTACACTTCCAGCATAATCATTTCTTGCTGCAGCACGGCAAGCTTCTCTTTACATCTGGCAATGGTCTCTGCATCTCCCGCATCCATTGCTTCGTGCAGTACGGCAAGCTCGTAGTCAATCTCAAGTGTCAATACCGGAATCCGTTCTTCAGCGTCGCGGCGGCGAAACGCTGCCATCACTTCTTCCATAGAAACAGAGCACTCCTTTTCAAATATGACTTCTTTGGAGGCGCCGGAAATTTTGATAATTTGTTCGGCCTCCCCGTAACGGATTTTCTGAACAACCAATTGTCCGCCAGAAAATACTTTAACGATCGCGTGCCCCTTCGCCTGTTCAATGAAATGCTGTAGAACTTTCTCGAACCGCGGGTCGGCTATATTGTAATGGCGGTCGCGCAAGCGATAGCGCGCGCCGATTCTACGGAAGGTAAGCCAGTGTGTTTCATGTTCCGCCTCGACGGAGAGGGTAAAATATTTCTTTGTTTCTTTCCAGGCGACTCTCATGCCCGCTTCGACGAGTAGTGCGACCAGTTCCTGTACCTGTTTCTCATTAAACCATAAAGCTACATCGCTATACTCAATTTGTTCAAACGCGTGCATTGCCACCCCTCCGTTCACGGAATTTTTAGAATATTATTTTTATTAAAGTTATTATATCGTGAATTCTGCATAAAAGCAACTTGTTTTTATTGTTAATACGGGTTGTTAACATCTTATGCTGCATATGGTACGATGAGAACAGTTTGGCCGCTCCTATGCAAAACGCTGGCAGGAAAGGATGTGTACTTATGAATTTTGACGGCTTTACTCAAGAGGATTTTGCTATATTTACAATCGAGGGCCTTGATGCTCGCATGGCAGCGATTCGGGAACGGATTCAACCGAAGTTTAGAGCGATCGGTGAAGAATTAAAGAACGACATTGCATTATCATTAGGAAACGAAATGTTTCTGCATATCGCCAAACATGCGCGGCGCACCGTGAACCCTCCGAAAGATTCGTGGCTTGCCATTTCTCATAACAAACGCGGATACAAAGCACACCCTCATTTTCAAGTTGGACTTTTTGACGATCACGTTTTCATATGGTTGGCGTTCATTTACGAACTCCCATATAAAAAGGAGATTGCCCAAAAGTTTATCGATAATATCGACAGTGTAAAAGCGCTCATTCCGAAGGACTTTGTTATTTCGCTTGACCATACAAAAAAAGAGGCGGTTGCGGTAAGTGATGTAAGCAGCAAAGAGTTTGAAGGGATGCTTGATCGCTTCCGTAACGTTAAAAAAGCTGAATTTCTTGTTGGACGTCATATAAAGGCGGGCGATCCGATACTTAAGGACGGAAACGAATTTTTACATAGTGCAAAGAGTACAATTGAAACACTGCTGCCGCTGTATCGGCTTTCTCTGACATAATTAAGAAAAACTCGCTTACAAATGGAGGGAAAAAAGAGTTGGGAATGCGTCTCCCAACCCTTCTCTCTTATCCGCGCACCCTGGCGCCGAAAATCGCATCCAACCGTTTGCGTTCTTCTTCCGCCTGTGCAATCATCTCATCAAACAGCTTCTGCACTGTTGGCACATCATTAATCAGGCCAATGACCTGACCGGCCCAGCCGTACCCCGTCGCTTCGCTGCCATTATAGATATACTCCCGATTCGCTCT
>NZ_DFMZ01000091.1:0-4655 GCF_002375825.1 Aneurinibacillus sp. UBA3580 | reverse complement strand
TCGCTCTTCCGCTAATCATATCCTTCAATTCATCATATGTCGCGCCTTCCTTCTCCCGCTCAATAATGTTCAATGCGTGAGCCGTCTTCAAAACGCGGCCTGGCGCTCCCAGCGTACGCTTAATGATGACTGTGTCCGTCTCTTTGCCGGCAAGAATCGCCTGCTTGTACGCTTCGCTTGCATGTACGCATTCTTGAGTGGCAATGAAGCGGGTTCCCATCTCGATACCTTCAGCGCCAAGTGCAAGCGCTGCTAATAAGCCGCGTCCGTTACCGATGCCACCGCTCGCCAGCACCGGAATTGAAACAGACTCGACCACGCGCGGAATCAATACCATCGTGCCGATGTCTTCTCGTCCCAGATGGCCGCCTCCTTCCTGTCCCACTGCCATAACCGCATCCGCACCCAGCTCTTCCGCTTTTTGCGCTTGCCTTACACCGGCTACCAGAACGAGCGTACGGATATTTTCCCCTTTAATTCTCTCGAAAATCGGTTTCGGATTACCGCCGGTGATGGAGATGGCAGGCACCTTCTCTTCAATAGCCACTTCCAGCAGTTCTTCATACGGCCGACCGTGCTGTCCAATGGCAAAATTAACGCCGAACGGCTTGTCGGTCAATGTGCGGACTTTGCGGATTTCTTCTCTCACTTTCTCCGGCGTACCGAGCGTCATTGCGGTAATCTGCCCTAACCCTCCGGCATTGGAGACGGCTGCGGCCAGCTCCGCATACGCCAGGTAAGCCAGGCCGCCCTGGACGATTGGATATTGAATGCCAAAAATTTCGGTTACACGCGTTTTCATGTATTCTCTCCCTCTCCTTTGTTCATAAGCCTATAGTGTTTATTCGCGCTCCCTGTATAAAAATCCTTTTTAAATTTTATGAACAGTAGAAATTTAAGAAATACGCAAGAATTTGTTTCTGCCGGAAGAGAATGATTTAAATCGGAAAGACATTTTGATATACTCAATATGTTTGTAATGATGTATCGCACCGCAGCAGGCGGCACCACATACAGAAATGGGGAATGCTCTTATGGACCAATCAAAAACGCCCCTGTTTACGGGGCTGTTGGAACACGCCCGGCGAAATCCGATTCAGTTTCACATCCCGGGTCACAAAAAAGGAAGCGGGATGCTTCCAGAGTTCCGCGATTTTATCGGGCAGAATGCGCTGTCTATCGACTTAATTAATATCGCCCCGCTCGATGATCTGCACCATCCAAAAGGCATAATTAAAGAAGCGCAGGAATTGGCTGCAGAAGCTTTCGGCGCCGATTATACGTTTTTCTCCGTTCAGGGAACGAGCGGAGCCATTATGACAATGATTATGTCTGTTGTAGGACCGGGCGAGAAGATTATCGTCCCCCGCAACGTGCATAAATCGATTCTTTCGGGAATTATCTTTGCCGGTGCGATTCCGGTTTTCGTGCATCCGGTTATGGACCCTGACTTAGGCATTGCACACGGTGTTACGACAGAATCAGTACGCAAGGCACTGGAGCAGCATCCCACCGCTAAAGCGGTTCTTGTCATCAATCCGACTTACTTCGGCGTTGCCGCCAATTTGAAGGAAATTGTGGATTTGGTGCATGAGTATGGTATTCCGGTACTCGTCGATGAAGCGCATGGTGTTCACATTCACTTCCATGACGATATGCCGCTATCCGCGATGCAGGCCGGTGCCGATATGGCAGCAACCAGCGTACACAAACTGGGCGGCTCCATGACACAAAGCTCCGTTCTGAATGTGCGTGAAGGTCTGGTCTCAGCCAATCGCGTAAAATCGGTTATCAGCATGCTGACGACCACATCGACTTCGTATCTGTTGCTGGCATCTCTGGATGCGGCACGCCGCGAACTGGTAGAGCACGGCAAAGAAATGATGGACAAGGTACTGGAGCTGGCCGCATACGCCCGGGATGAGATTAACGATATCCCCGGCCTTCGCTGTGTAGGCAAAGAGATTCTCGGCAGCCCCGCCACGTATGATATGGATTTATCCAAGCTCATTATCCGTGTACGCGGCATCGGACTTACCGGCCATCAGGTGGAAGTATGGTTGCGCGAAAAATACAATATTGAAGTCGAGCTGAGCGATTTATACAACATTCTGTGTATTATCACGCCGGGCGACTCGATTCTGACAGTGACGACCCTTGTACAGGCGCTTCGTGAGTTGGCCCGCATCCAGATGGGCAAGGATTCGATGAAGCCCCTGACCGTTCATCTGCCAAAAATTCCGGCACTCTCACTTTCGCCACGCGAGGCCTTCTATTCGGAGACTGAGATTATCCCGATTCGCGAAGCAGCAGGCCGAATTATGGCCGAATTCATCATGGTCTATCCTCCTGGAATCCCAATTGTGCTTCCAGGTGAAGTCATGACGCAGGACAATATTGACTACATTCTTAAAAACATCGAAGCCGGTCTCCCGGTTCAAGGTCCTGAGGACGAATCGCTTCAAACCATCAAAGTTATCAAACGTACACAAGCGATTAAATAATAAAAGACCTGTCCGTATTCCTGCTTTATTAGCAAGGAAGCCACCGGCAGGTCTTTTTCTTCGTACCCCAAAAGTCAGCCTCTCGTTTCTTGCCATCCGTTGTGTATATTTTAAACGGTCAACCACACTTTTTGGTGTTAATCTGTTAACCAAAAGGAAAAACCTTTGCAGAGTCGCAAAGGTTAGAGGTTCATTATTTATTCTTCTTCACAAGTCGGACAGCCGTTACAAGACGCGTACAGTACTTCTACCTTCTCATGTTCGTAATGCTCAATAATTTGATCACACTCTTTACATACAATAGTTCCCATAAATATCACCCTCCGTTTAGTAAGTCCATACCGATTAAGGATGTATAATCTTCAACCACGCTCATAATATGTTATGTCATTAATATAATATGTCATACTAATTGCGTCAACAGGTTTTTCTAAAAATTTTCGCCCTTTTTTACGACTATTTCTTTCATCCCATCAAAAAGACCTTCAGGAGAATCTCCCGAAGGTCTGGGTATGCGTTTTTATTGCATAATGAGGTGTACATTCCACCGGACAATCAAATACTAATATTGCGTTAATGCATGGTCAGTATGTGGAAGATGACCTTGCAGGAACAAGGAAAGCTCATGCGCCTCCTCGTCATCAGCAATGGCGAATTTCTGCTTCAGAACCTCAATGTTTTGCGCATCTTCGGCACAGAGCAAAGAAGATCGCCCTGTTTGCATGCAAATCACCAGAGGCTTTCCAAAAAATTGATTCGTGTAAACGAGCCCGAAATCATAGCGGGCTTTCTCAGATGCAAAGCCGACAAAGTTCACTTTTGTCGTCTCTGACGTCTCATAAAGGCGCTCGAACATATTTTAGAAACCTCCTTTGTATTTGCGTGAATTTACTGTCTATTTTATTGTATCATAAAAATTTGAACTGACAATTCCATTTTGAAGAAATAGGAAATGAGACACATGGTTTTGTCTATAGGGAAATTCCCCTGTTTTTTGTTTAAAATAATGAAGAAATACCGCTAAAATACAGTTTTTTTAGGGGTCAAAAATCACAAATTATTCACTTCACTTCTGAGATCCCCTGTGCGACAATTTCAGTGTAATCACTTACTTTATAGAGAATTTAGGAAGAGAACCCCAAAGGAGTGTAGTCCATGAGTAAGCGAATGCTATTGCAAGCGACAATTCTTATTCTGTTTTTTATCGTACCGTTGCTCGACATTTTCCGGATTGATTTAGTTCATCTTCATTTTTATGTTTTGACTAAAAGCTTCTCGTTTAATGACGGATATATTTTGCTGTTGACCGTCCTTGTGCTTGTTTTCACTTTCGTCTCTATTTCTCAGTGGTTCGGCCGCCAGTTCTGCGGGTGGATGTGTCCGCATAACACCTTTTCCGTATATCTGACCAAGATTACAAACTCCAAGACGCTGCGCAATAACGCCGGTCTGCGCAATGCCATCGACATTGGCTTATCGCTTATTTTTGCTCCGCTCATCGGCTTTAGCATGATTGCATATTTCTATAGTCCAAAGGACTTGTTCGAAGAAATTATTACGTTTGATACGGGCGCCTGGTCGTTTTGGGCTTACATTCTGGCCACCGTTTTCTTCTTTGTCATGATTAACAGACTGCGTCATAGCTTCTGTCGCAGCGCATGCCCATATGGCATGCTGCAAATGATTCTGTCCGACAAGAACTCCCGCACCGGCGGCATTAAAAATATGTTCCGCGGCGCAGGTCTTGTACTTACGCTGTTGATGACCGTCATGACTTCAATCTTATTGTTCTCTATCTTCACCAACACGGGATTTGCGGTCAGCATCGGCAAAAACCTCCAAGGTGTACCAGCCGAGAACCGCATTATTTACACATACAACCTCCAGATAGAAAATCTTAAGGATAAACCGGCCACCTTTACACTTACGTATCAAAATGTTCCAGAAAGCTGGGACGTCATACTTCCATCCCGGGTAAAAGCGGAGCCGAATTCTGTAGCTAGTGAGACCCTGCTCTTCCGGATCGACCAGGGCAGCATCGGCAAAAACACTACGATTATGATTATCATCACAAATGAGGAAGGCAAAAAAATTGAGCGCGAAATCAGCATCTTTCCAATAAAGAAATGATAAGAAAAACGCGCGGGCGTT
>NZ_DFMZ01000118.1:52371-59085 GCF_002375825.1 Aneurinibacillus sp. UBA3580 | reverse complement strand
CCTACGTAGTGCATATGTTCTTCGATTTTAAATAGAACGCCCTGCTCTTGAAGGTCGCGCACGATGTTTTTGCGACATTCGAAACGATCTTGTCCCTGATAGCCGGCGGCGTTCTCGTTCATCTTGCCCCCTTCATCCATGACGAGGATCTGCGGTAGGTTATGGCGCTGGCCGATCTCGAAGTCATTCGGGTCATGCGCAGGCGTGATCTTCACCGCACCGCTTCCGAATTCACGATCTACGTAATCATCGGCAACAATCGGGATCTCACGACCGACAATCGGAAGAACCACCGTCTTGCCCACCAAATCTTTATATCGTTCATCTTCCGGATGCACGGCTACCGCTGTATCGCCCAGCATCGTCTCCGGACGCGTGGTCGCCACTTCGATATAACCGGTGCCGTCTTTCAATGGATAGCGCAAATGATACAGCGCACCTTGTACATCCTTATATTCTACTTCAATATCAGAGAGGGCCGTGCGGGTGACTGGATCCCAGTTAATAATATATTTGCCGCGATAGATAAGCCCTTTTTCGTACAGGCGGACAAACACTTCGCGTACCGCACGGGACAGTCCTTCATCCAGTGTAAAACGCTCGCGGCTGTAATCGAGCGAAAGGCCCATTTTCGTCCATTGTTCGCGAATAATGCCGGCGTAACGCTCTTTCCACTCCCATACTTTCTCCACAAACTTCTCACGGCCCAGATCATGACGTGTGATGCCTTCTTCGCGCAGCGTTCCTTCTACGCGCGCCTGTGTGGCGATACCGGCATGGTCCATGCCCGGAAGCCAGAGTGCGTCATAGCCCTGCATTCTCTTAAAACGAACCATAATATCCTGCAGCGTATTATTCAGCGCATGGCCGATATGCAGGTTTCCGGTTACATTCGGCGGCGGAATCACAATGGTGAACGGCGCTTTGCCCTTATTTCGTTCAGCTTTGAAGTAGCCGTTGTCGCGCCAGAACGGATACCATTTCGCTTCCGCCTGTTTCGGTTCATATTTGGTTGGCATTTCAGTTTGATTCGGCTGATTGGACATAAGTTTACCTCCATAAAAAATACTGAAATGATGAGAAATGAAGGAATACAAGATATTATTGTAGAAAAAGGCGAAGGCCTTTTTCCACTTCCTCCTTCTTATCTCGTGTTTTTCATAAAAATAAAAAACCCCCCATCCTGTCAAAGGACGAAGGAGTTTATTCGCGGTACCACCTTTGTTAGCCTATGTGCGCACAAACGGCGCGAGCACAGGCTCACTTGCAATAGGATAACGGGATTTACCCGGTTTGCCCTACTGGATTTTCGTTCAGGCAAACGGCTCCGAGGCTACCTTCTATCAGTACATCCATACAGACCTTCCACCGTTGGTCCGCTCTCTGGCATGGCATCCCGATATACTCTTCCTCTTCAACGCCAGTATACATATATACTTATGCACTATCCATTGTACCCAGTTTAGAAAGAAATAGTCAATATACCTTTCTTTCTCTTATTTCTCACCTGCAACCCGGCCGTCTTTAAGCTGAATGACACGTCCGGCTTCGCCGGCAAGTTTCATATCGTGAGTTACCATAATGACGGTCTTGCCCTGGGCGTTCCACTCTTTAAACAAATTCATAATTACATCGGCATTATATGCATCTACCGCACCGGTCGGTTCATCGGCCAAAATCACGTCCGGCTTATTGATCAGCGCACGGGCGAGCGCCACCCTGCGCTGCTCACCGCCGCTCAACTGGTAGGGAAGATTCTCCAACTTATCACCCATACCGACCCGTGCAAGCATTTCCCTGCCCCATTCTTCATCGCTTGCCTTATAGGTACGGTGTACAGTTTTCGGCAGCAGCACATTTTCCAGCGCGTTCAGCGTCGGAATTAAGCTTGGGAACTGAAAAATAAAGCCGCAGCGTTCCGCGCGGATGCGGGTCCGTTCCGTATCACGTAAATCCGTTACATCCTTGCCGTCAAATCGTACAATACCTTCCGTCGGCCTCTCCAATAGGCCAGCCATCGCAAGAAACGTCGACTTACCGCTGCCTGACGGTCCGACGACCGCAACGAACTCGCCTGCTCCGATTGTTTCGCTTACATCGCTCAGCGCATGTACTTTTCGCTCCCGCCCAATCCGATACGTTTTGCAAATATTCTCAAGTACAATCATTAATACTCGCCCTCCCGAATCGCTTCATACGGCTGCAGCTTCAGTGTCGAGCGAACCGGAAAGAAGGCGGCCACAATCGCAATCAGTGTCGTTATTGCAGTCGTCCCCAGGCCAATGAGCAAACCTGTCGACCAATCCGGGAACAGCATTGGCAGTTGCAGCAGCTGCAGAATCAGGATGCGGTTGTCATACAACGCCGCTGCGGCTGCAAACGAGCCAAAAGTTGCTCCAATAACCGAAGCAAACCCCGCTTCCATCAACAACAGACGGAACGTAACAGCTCGTGAAGCCCCCATGGCTCGCAGCATACCAATTTCCTTCTGACGCTCACTGATAAGAGCGGTGAACATCGTCATAACCTGCAGGGCGCTCATAATAAGGACTAACCCGATCATCATATAGCTCATCATTTTTACCGGGAATACCTGCTTATTTACCGTCTCCTGCAAGCCGCTTCCTTTCACTACGTCTACGTTCAAATTCATCCGGTCAATCTGCCGGCTCACAAACTCTTCCATGCCCGGCTTGGTTTTAACAAGAATAATGGAAATCGAGTTTTCCGGAAAATCCAGCTTGTTCTTTTTATGATTCAGCTCCCGTGCAGCGTCCAGCGTAATAAAAAGCGTTTTATCGGTTCCCATACCGGTGGGAAAAATCATGTTTTTCAGCATAAAATCTTTGCCGAATAACGTGACCCACTCCTGCATATATTCGTTATCAAAATGATAAATATAGTTCTTTCCACCGGCTTCCGCTCCGGCAATCAAATCGTACTTCCCGATCTGTTTCTCAGTGGCCGTCCAATTCTTCAGCGTAAAATCGGTTTTCGGATCGTAAGCTACGACAGGAAAATCCCCGGATGTCTGACAGCACACGGTAGAGACCGTTTCCAAATACAGCTGCGGAGAAGCCGCCTCTACTTCACTGATTGTACGGACTTTATCCAGTACGCTCTCCGGCATGTAGAACTTGGTCGGAGTACCTGAAATAATCATGTCTCCCGCCTGACCGCCAAAACCTTTGGGCACCACCATCAAACTGGCGCCAAGGCGGCTTGCGCTTGCGGCGATGCTTCGCTCCATGGAAAACACAAAAAAATAGCTTACAAACAAAATAAAAGCGGTAATAGCGGCGCTACCTGCAAGCAAAACGGTCCGTGACATTTTCCGCCGTAAATTACGCCAGGCCACCGTGGAAAGCTTCTTCATTCCTTGTCACACCTCTATATCTCTCAGCCTCTTTTTCCATTATAGCAAAGTGCTAATAAAATTTACTGAGGTGATTGTGTCAATCCCGCGACGATAAAATTTTAATCATCATAAAGAAAAGCCCGCTAATAACTGTAAACCAGAGAATGTAATAAATAATCTGTACGCCGCTCAGCATGCTTGTTCACCACTCTCTTCCTTATTTTTCCCTTATTATACCACCAGGAACAGGCAAAGCAAAAAGACCAGAGGAAAGATCCATCTGGTCTTTGTCTGCTTATTTCAATGTTTTTAGGAACTCAACCATGGAATCCTGCTGATCCGGTGTCCAGGAAGCCCCGAGCGGCGGCATACCACCACGGCCTTTGGTCAGTACTTCTTTAACTCCCTCTGGCTTCAGCTTATCCACTACACCGTGCAGCGTCGGAGCCGCGCCTCCCATACCGCCATTAAAATCAGCGCCATGACAGGCAATACATTGGCCGGAAAGTCCTTTTCCTACTTCCGCACTTACACCCTGGGCCGCCTCACCGCCGGCCGGACGTTCGTCGATTCCTTTTACAGTTAATGCATAACCGACAGCCCAGATGGCAAGCACGGCATACACGACAATCAGGAAACGAGGGACTTTTCCGTGGCCTTGCTTCATACCCATTACTTCATCAATATGGTCTTCATGATGCTCATGGTTTTTGTGTTTATCAGACATGTCGTCGCCTCCTTTTCCCAACTATTTCGCCGGAGCCGGTTTCAGGCTCATCAAGTATGCAACAAGGTTATTCAGGTCTTCGTCGCTCAGGTAATCATATTTTGGCATGATAGAGCCAGGAACAATCTTTTGCGGGTCCTTTAAGTGTTCAATATTCCATTCTTTGCTTGTACGGGCACCTACCCACATTAAGTCCGGGCCAGTACGGTTAGAACCAAACAGGTGTGGTTTGTCATAGGCATAATCACCAGGTACGGTCACAGGACCGATATTCATCGCCAGGTCGGCTTTAACCGGACGTACAACCTGCGTATGGCAGGTGTTACATCCGTTTGCAATGTATACTTGACGCCCTTTCGCTTCCGGAGAATCCGGAGCATAGTTACGCGCTTCCGCATTCGCGGTCGGCGTCATCATCTCTTTATCAAAGAACGGAAGGATAATCGTCGCGAACGTCCCCATCATAAAGAGCGCAATAGCAGCAAGATAAATAGCTAACGCGTTTCTTTCCAAAGTTGTCCCCTCCTCGGGATAGATTAAGCAACAACGCTTTCTTCGTCAGAAACAAATTTCGTGCCGGACTTCACAGTTTTCCAGATGTTGAATGCAAAGAAGAATTGACCGACAATCATCATCGTACCACCAACGGCGCGCCATACAATCAGCGACTGTACGGTGTTAATGGTCTCGATGAACGGCTTGCCTTCCATCCATGCAAAGCCCTGAATAACACCGGCAATCCAAAGGGTAAAGGCAAACATCAAGAAACCGATAACGGAGAAATAATAGTGCAGGTTCATTAAAGTTTTACTGTAAATATTGCGGCCTGTAAGGCGCGGAATCGCATAGTAAATCGTAACGAAACATACAAACGAGAACGCGGCAAACGGAGCCATATGTGCGTGGCCTACAACCCAGTGGGTGAATTTAACAACCGCGCTTACCTGCATAAGCGCCTGGAACGGTCCCTGCAGACACGCCATCAGATAGAAGATTGCAGCAGTAATAAGGAATTTCATGCTTACATCCTCAGACACTTTGTGCCATACACCACGCATAGTGCCAAATACGTTTGCAAGTACAGTCCAAACCGGGATAATCAAAAGAACGGAAGGAATGATGCCCGCTTTCATCAACCATACCGGAATCGGTCCGTTTACCAGATGGTGCGGTCCGTTCCATACGTAAATCGTAGCGATGGTCCAGAAACCGATAAGCGAAAGCTTATGGCTGTATAATGGCTTACCTGTAAGCTTCGGCAGCAGGTAGTAAATTTGGCCGATACCTACAGTGGTAAACCACAGACCGAGAACGTTATGCCCGTAGAACCAGTTCATGTTCGCCTGCGCGGCGCCGCCTACGATGGAAGACGGAATGTTACCAACCGTCCATACGAGCGGCAGCCAGATTAAAGAGCCGACAAAATACCAGATAGAAACATATAATTGCTTTTCCTGGCGCTTCGCGATAGTCATGAAAAGGTTAATCGACATCAACACACAAAGAACAACAACACCAAGGTCAAGAATCAACGGCAGTTCAGCATATTCCACCCCTGTAGAATAACCCATGCAAATAGCAACAACAGCGGCAACGATAGCCAGATTCCAAATAATGCAGGTCAGATTCCCCAGTTTCTCACTCCACAACGGCGTGCGTGTTAGCTTCGGAATAATGTAGAACATAGCGCCAACCATTGCCATTGACAACCATGCCAGCAGAATGCCATTGGTGTGAATGATACGGATGTGGGCGTATGTCAATGCGAAGTTCAAAGCATCCTGACCCTGAAAATAGAGAAAATCAGGGTCAATTTGCTTTATCGCCACAACAAGACCGGCCAGCATCGACACAATCAGCCAGAACATTGAGGTGTACCAGAAATTCTTTGCGGTACTAAATGGAGCATTACTTAACATGTTGTGAACCTCCCCCTTTAATGTGTAAGTAATATTTCGCATTAAAAATGCTTTGTTTCATAGTGTTTTCATCCTGAAATGTGGAATTTAGGAATTAAACACTACAAACACAACAATAGCTTGACACAGCAAATAAACAATGCGGTAATAGTGTTAAACTATGCTCTGGCATTTGTTAATTGCTACGCTTTTAGGATATATCCATATTCTAAGAGGGTCAATTATCATTTACCGAGAAAGTTTGTCGACTTCGTGACAATGATTTCAAATTGAACGTATAGGAAAAAAGGAGGAGCTTTTTATGGCTCCTCCTTTTTGTGGCAGTATTCACCTCTCTTTACGCGCCCGCGTATACTGGCAGCAGGAAAATGCTCAGAAAGGAGCTGCCCCGATGAAAGGACGCTGGCGTTATCATCCATTCTACTTAAAAGTCAGGTTCGGTGCTTTACAGCTTATTGTTCCGTTTATTATTTTCCAGTTTATTCGCACTCTCTTGTTCCCCACATCCTTCGATGTAGTTCTGCTCATGCTGCTTGCCCTGCTGTATGCCGCCATTTTATGTGACTGGATATAAAACAAGCCGCAACCTTGTCTGGCTGCGGTTCATTTTTGTATAACGGAAAAAGCAAATCTGTGCATCTTCGGAAGAAGCCGAAGATGCTTTTGCCATGTTTTCGTACGCCGCCGCGCGTGCTCCTCCCGCTGCTCTT
>NZ_DFMZ01000118.1:48690-52264 GCF_002375825.1 Aneurinibacillus sp. UBA3580 | reverse complement strand
CCGCTGCTCTTCCGAATCACGTATATGGCTCCATACCAGTTGCATCAAACGTTCCGGGAAGAGTAAATAGCATGATAGTAACTGCCGCTCTTCTAAGGTAAGCGGACGCTCCGCTTCGTATTCGGCCAGCCACTCCTGCCCTTTTTGAATGTTCCACTCGTAATACGGCGCATAGCGGCGGAAAAAAATCGCCAAATCCCGGATCGGAACATCAAAATTAGCGTGTTCAAAATGGGTAAGATACAGCTTTCGGCTTGTTCCGACAATTACATTGCGGCGATAGAGCCGTCCATGGCATAGCGCCCGCGCAAGCTCTTTTCCCTCGAGTTTGACTGCCACCTCCGCCAGCCCGCGCATGGCCCGGTCAGTAAACAATGAAATCTGCTCTACGCTTCCTCTGACCGTCCGTGCAAACTCCATGCTCCTTCCTGCTCCCCCTGCCGCTTCTGCTACGACCGTCATTCGATTGATGCTATCTTCCCAACGCCGCTTAACCTGTTCAAGAGATACCGGTGCATATCCTCGCCACCGCTCTCCCGCCTGCTGGCTTACCTTGTGAATGCGGCCCACCTCTCTTAATACGCGCGCTTCCCAGCCTGGCACGCTCCGAATCGGCTCTGCTTCTTCGATCCATAGGTTCAATGCATAACGATCTCCCGATACAAAAACATATGGCTCTCCATATTTTGTCACACAAAAAGGGATGATAGACCTGATCCCCCTGTCATATAAATAATGCAACCAGGAAGCGACAAAATACAGCTGCACCGGATGTTCATACATCCTCCTAAGCAGAAAAGCACCTTGATTCGTATCCACTCTCCAGGTGTCTTTTCCCCGCTCTTCGATTTGGTGTAAGAATAAATCATATTCGTACAGCAAATGTTTTGCCAGCCATTCCATCCTTTCCATCATCCGGACGCCTCCCCGCAAAGCTCCTGTGTCTCCAGCACACATTGAAGCAGATGCTCACGCCGGATTTGAAGCTGGAAATCGATTCCCATCCGCTCTTTTTCTTCCACAAAAACCGATATGTTTTCAAGGCGCGAAAAAACCGGCAGCGGATAGGAAAGCAATGCAAGCAGATAATTTCTCTCACGAATAGGCATGGAACGTCTACCGGCATAAGCGGAAAGAAAGACGCGAACACCTTCTTTCCCGCCGGTTTCATGAATTTGTTCCAGTATGGAAAGCGTGTCTTCATGGCGAGGCACAAGGACCGGATTATGCAGACCCGTTATATACCACGCTTCCTCCCAATATACAAGTGAAGAAAGAGGAAAATAGGCAAACGAAAGCGGGGTCTGATCGTTTTCCACCCCGCTTGCTCTGTACAATGCTTCCGCCTTTTTTACTCTTTCCGCAACACGGAAAAGATTATAAAGCAGCCATTTATTCGTCGCGTTCATTGTCTCTTTTTCCATCTCTTTCATGGCGGCATGTAAATGGCGGTAGCTATTTTTCAGTCTTGTTTCATTCAGTATTCCTTTTTTGCGATAGCGTCCCCGGTATACTTCCTCTATACTTTCAAAACATTCATGGATACGCGCCAGTGTTTCTCCAAGCACCTGATATCCTTCCTTCTGAAGAAAAGGATGCGTAAACCACGTAGTATCCTGTTCCCAATAATCGGACAGTGCATAGCAGCCGACAGAAACTGAAATCCAGTGCTCCCTCTGCTTTGTTGTCAAATAGCGCTCTACCTGCCTGACTCCCTGATCGGCCAGGTACTCGCGCCATCTATGCGACCAGCGCAGCAAATTCTCATCCGGACAGTAGATGATACGCTTTTTTCCACGGTCAGTCAGCGCGTACCACCCTGTCTCTGCCTGCTTTACTTCCTGAATCATAAAGGGGTATCCTTCCAGATGACTGCGCAGTATCTCTTCGTGCGGCTTCATCTTTTTCTCCCTCTGACTTTATGATTTTACCGGAATATACAACACCTGACCTTTGGCCACTGTCGCATTCGTGTGCAATCCGTTCGCTGCGGCGATGTCAGCCGGACTGACGCTGTACTTCTCGGCGATGCCGTCAAGCGTTTCATCTTGCTGGGTGATGCACATTTTTAGGCGTGTGAACTTTTCGGCATCCTGCTTCATAAAAGACGTTAAATACAATGCACCTTCTTTTCTTGAAATTTCTGCTTTTTCCGGTTCTTCACTTCTCGCCGGCTCTTCTTCCTGAATTTCTTCTACTCTTTTTATGTCTACCGGATCAGCCTCCGTTTTTTCTTCACGCTGAGCATACGATGATAGCAAGGAGGTTGTTACCGTTACAGGGTCCCGTTTTGTACCTTTTAGCGTAATGGATACTTTTGCTCCACCCTTTTCCGCTTCAGGCTCGGTCCCCTCTTCCTCTGCCGGAGCAGCGTCCCCCTCTTCTGCTTCGAATGAAGCCGCCTCTCTTTCCGCTTCAAGCTCAGCGGTGTCTTCTATCTGTGCCTGCCCTTCATCCACAGTCGTCCCTTTCTCTCGTGCGGGTTGGCTCTCCGCTGTTACTTCCTGTACCGGTACCGGTGCATCCTCTACCCTTGCTGTTTGAACTTGTGCTTCATCTTCTTCTCCCCGTATCTCTTGGATTGATACCGGATTTTCTTCTTCGATTTTCGCTGCCTGAACCTTGTCTTCGTCTTTATTTGTCTGTATTTCTTGGATAGATGCCGGTGTCTCTTGAATAGGTGCTGGGGTTTCTTTCTGTTCCTCTGACTCTTGCGGTTGCTCGAATGCAACAGGCTCAATTTCCGGTTGCACTTCAGCTTCTTCTACAGGCTCCTGCTCTTTCACTGCTTCCTCTTCCGTCTCTTCCAGACGCGCTTCATCTGATTCCGGGGCTTCATTCGACTCCGTGGCTTCCTCCCTCTCTTCCTCCTGCTCCTCTTCCTTTCTGGAAGCTGCATACTCGAACGAAAGCGGAATTTCCGAGGATTGCTCTGCACTGGAATTTGTGAATACTTCGCTCTTCACCCCGTTTAACGCCAGTTCCGCAAATACGCCGAGTTTGCGCGCGGACTGAATATCATAATCAAACGAAACAATAGAAGCGTAGATTTGCTCCACATCTTCAATTTTGCTGCGTGCGATACGGATGTGCACAGGAATTTTTTCCATAAACGAGGTGAATTCACTTGTGTCTTCAAAATCATCCGGATCCACAGCAAATGGATTAAAGACAACAGAATCCACATACCCGGTTACCTTAACTTCGTTATCATCAAGCGAGATATCCGGGAATTTCGGGGGTTTGCCTGCATATTTTCCTTCCAGCTTTAAGTATCCGGACACAATCACTTCATCCGCCGTTTCTTTGATTTGAATATGCGGCGTTAATTCTATCTCATCAATCTGCTCAATTTCGCTCTGGTCAGGGGAAAGAAAGACGGAGTGCTGCACCGGAAACGTCAATATCGCTTCTTGATTGTCCTGCATGCTGAAGAAATCCTCCCTCCTCAAATGGCTTTCTTTAAAATATATAGGGAGAAAAAAGAGGATATGCTCATTTTCTGTGAAAATCATGAGGAAAGAAGGAAGGGAAAGAGGAAATAAGATCCGGAGAAGAAAAAGGCCTTCGCCTT
>NZ_DFMZ01000118.1:35639-48563 GCF_002375825.1 Aneurinibacillus sp. UBA3580 | reverse complement strand
TCTCCTCATTCTTTCCTCTCTTTAAAGAAGCCGTTCCTGCGGCGCATAAGTACCACTGAAACGGCTGGATATTCCAATTACGATTTTATTGCTCTACTGCCTCCACCTGGGAAAGAATGTTGATGATCTCGTCTGCTATGTCTTCACTTAGGGAAAGCTGCGAAGTAAATCCAACACAGGAGCAGTTCATCTCACCTAAAATATAACAGTCACGTCCCTGTTCATCCGTATCGAGAATGAAGTCTGCGGTCCAGATTAAAGGCAAATCATAGCCGCCCAACTTTTCCGTAATCGTCGGCAGGCTTGCCATAAAAGAATGAACAAGATCTCCCCACTCTTCCGGAGCATCATAGCGGTATTTCGCCCCGGAGAATAACGTGGCGGAAAAGGCGTCCGTGTCTTCGGCCGGTTTCTTATGCACAACATTAACCGGTGTTCGATGAAGCATTAACAAACGAATCTCACCTTCTTTAATACGCGGCAGAAAACGCATATCCACCAGCATTCCGTTTTCTCCTGTGATGTACTGTTCGCAGAATGTCATAAAGTTCTCAAGCGTATGCTCCTCCACATGATTGTCTTTCGCTTCCGTGCAGCGCACAACTGCATCCAGCGGCACCTCTTCCGCCTCACCGATATCGCTGACCAGCTGCACACGCCAGATTCCTTCTCCTGTCGAACCGCGGTTCTGCTTTAGTACTCGCTCACCGTTCTTCAGCGATTTCGGGAAATTCTCTTTAAAGGAAGCAATGTCATAGTAGGCAAACGTATCTTCCGGCACAAGCGGTGTCTCACGCAGCTTAACCAGCGCGTCTTTCGCGCCGTAGTTAATCATGGCGTCCGGATGGGGCATTCCTTTTACACCGAATTCGCACAGTTGACGGATCATCTGGAAGTATGTGCTTTCATCTTTTAAATTCCCCGGGTTAATCCGGCTAACATATGCATCAGCGCTGCGGACCACATGTTCGAAAATCTCGTCTTTCTTCTCGTCAGAATAAAAAATAACTTCCGCCGTCCAGCCGCACTTTCTCAGCGACTCTACCATCGGCATCGTATCCGGCCGATACCCGTCCGGCCCCTTGTCAGTTCCGCCTGCTACTTCAAAAAAGACAACATGCTTCTTCATTCGCAACTCTCCCTTTTGCGTAAATTTTTTATATAAATTGAGGTACTAACATAATCATAGTCCTTTTGAATTATAATTCTTTCTTGTAAAACTATGATGAAGGGAGGGTCACAAATGTGTAAACGTGCTGTAAATTCCCGTTTTTTCGCTGTGTTATCTTCTTATTTTTTATTTTTACATAATTTTAGTAAAATTAGAACGTTAAAGTGAAAAAATTCACAAATAGTTCATTGATAATACACACATGATAGAAAATAAAATACCCGAAGCTTTTTGATAGCCTCGGGTAACGATATAGAAATCTACAACTGTTTCAACGTATTGTAATTCGCTTCAATCGTCCGTTCGATATCTTCATCCGTATGTGCCATGGACACAAACATGCCTTCAAATTGAGAAGGCGGCAGTGAAATTCCCTCTTCAAGCATAAGACGGAAGTACTTGGCAAAGCGTTCTAAGTCGGATGTTTTCGCTGTTTCATAGTTGATGACTCTTTCACCGGTGAAGAAAACCCCCACCATCGAGCCGACTCGATTAAGATGGACCGGGATGCCGAGTTCTTTGGCATTGGCTGCGATGCCTTCTTCAAGACGGGCACTCTTGCGTTCCAATTCCTCGTATACACCCGGTTTGCCCAGCTCTTTCAATGTAGCATAGCCTGCTGCCATCGCCAGCGGATTGCCTGAAAGCGTACCGGCCTGGTACACCGGACCATCCGGCGCAATCTGACGCATGATCTCTTCTCTACCGCCATAGGCGCCGACTGGAAGACCGCCGCCAATGACCTTGCCCATTGTTGTCAAATCGGGTGTGATGCCGAAGCGGCCCTGTGCACAGTGATAGTCGACGCGAAATCCGGTCATAACCTCATCGAAAATAAGCAATGTTCCGTATTCCAGGGTCAATTCACGCAAACCTTCCAGAAAGCCCGGCAGCGCCGGAACGACACCCATATTGCCCGCCACCGGCTCTACAATAACCGCGGCCAGTTCATGGCCGAAACGCTCAAAAGCCACTTTCGCGCTTTCGAGATCGTTGTACGGAACTGTAATCGTATGTGCAGCCACAGAAGACGGCACACCGGGGCTATCCGGCAGGCCAAGCGTCGCCACGCCGGATCCGGCTTTAATCAACAGGCTATCGCCGTGGCCGTGATAGCAGCCTTCAAACTTCATAATCTTATCGCGCTTCGTATAACCGCGCGCCAGACGCAGGGCGCTCATGGTCGCTTCCGTCCCGGAGTTGACCATCCGAACGACTTCAACCGATGGAACAATCTCGCATACCAGTTTGGCCATCTCTGTCTCCAGTACGGTCGGCGCACCGAAACTGGTGCCTTTTTCCAATACTTCCCGCAGCGCTTCCTGTACTGCCGGATGGCAGTGTCCAAGAATGAGTGGCCCCCAGGAACCTACATAATCAATATACTCGTTTCCGTCCACATCATAAATCTTCGAACCGACGCCGCGTTCCATGTAGACCGGGTTCATACCGACCGATTTGAATGCGCGGACCGGGCTGTTTACGCCGCCCGGCATATATTTTTTTGCCTCGGTAAAACTTTGAATGGATTTATCGTATCCTTTATGCATGCCGTGCTCCTCCTGTTTAGCGTGATTAGTCGATTTCTTTTAACCAGCGGACCGCATCTTTTGCCGAATAGGTAAGGATCATGTCAGCTCCCGCACGTTTCAAGCCGGTCAACAGCTCAAGCGTAATCGCTTTTTCATCCACCCATCCACGCTCGGCCGCCGCTTTAATCATCGAATATTCTCCACTTACATTGTAAGCCGCGACAGGAAGGTCGAAGTTGTCTTTTACTTCGCGGATAATGTCCATATAAGCCATCGCCGGCTTCACCATCAGCATATCCGCTCCTTCTTCTACATCGGAAGCCGCTTCGCGCAGCGCTTCCCGGCGGTTGGCCGGATCCATCTGATATGTCTTACGATCGCCAAATTGCGGCGTGGAATGCGCAGCGTCACGGAACGGACCGTAGAATTGGGATGCATATTTCACCGCGTACGACATAATCGGCGTATTGATAAATCCTGCTTCGTCAAGCCCCTGGCGAATCGCCGCCACGAAGCCATCCATCATATTGGACGGCGCGATGACGTCCGCGCCCGCTGCCGCCTGGGATACGGCGGTTTTCACCAGCAGTTCAAGGCTGGAATCATTGTCGACGTATCCTTCGTGAATCATTCCGCAGTGGCCGTGCTCGGTGTACTGGCACAGACACGTATCGGCCATCGTGACCAGCTCCGGTGCCCATCCCTTGATTTTACGAATTGCCTGCTGCACGATGCCATCTTCCGCATACGCTTCCGAACCGCAAGCATCTTTATTATTCGGCACGCCGAACACGATAATCGACTGAATGCCAAGCTCTGTAACTTCCTGAATTTCTTCTTCCAGGCGATCAAGCGAATAATGGAACACGCCCGGCATGGAAGAGATTTCATGCTTCGTATCGTTTCCTTCTACGACAAACAACGGATAAATAAAATCGTTGGCATGAAGATACGTTTCACGGACAAGGTTTCTCATCGCAGCTGTTGTGCGCAGACGGCGATGACGTTGAAAATACAAAGACATACTTATATCCTCCTTCGGGTTACCACCCGGTATACTTCGACATAGCCTCAATCAGCCCGTCAATGCTGTATTCATCACCCATCACATGAACGGCGAGCCCTTCCTCGCGTGCCGCCCTGGCCGTTACCGGGCCAATGACAGCGATATGTACGCCATCCATATACCGCCGCCTCTCCTCTGCATCGAAGGCAGCCAGAAAATAACGCACGGTTGATGGGCTTGTAAATGTAATCATATCGACTTTTCCTTGCTTCAGCTTGTCTTTTAGCTCCGCAATATTTTCCTCTGCCCTTACCGTATCATAAGCCGGTGCGTCTGTCACTTCAAGACCAAGCGCACGCAGACCTTGTGGCAATACATCGCGGCCAATGTTCGCTCTGGGCAGAAGCACTTTTTGTCCCGCTTTTAGTTTGCCCCGCATCGTTTCCAATAAGTGCTCGGCAGTAAATTTCCCGGGAATGTGCTGCACAGAAAGCCCCCGTGCTTCAAGCGCGGCGGCTGTTTTCGTTCCCACTGCGGCAATCCGGCCGGTAAATCCGGACATATCAATATCGAGTTCTTCCAGCCGTTGAAAGAAAAAACTAACCCCATTTATACTAGTAAAAAAAATCCAGTCAAATGAGGGAAGCCGCCGCAGCGCACAATCAAACATGGTTTGATCGGCGGGTGGAACGAATCGAATGACCGGACAGGCGAATCCCTCGCCCCCCCGTTCTTCAATCTTGCGAATAAACGCCCGCGCCTGCTCCCGCGATCTTGTTACTACGATACGCTTGCCGGCGAGAGATGCGTCCATACTCATGCTTGATTGTCCTTATATACTTTTTCAAGAATTTTGTCTGCGCCCTGCTCCTTCAGCTTATTGGCCAGGTTCACACCAAGCGTTTCCGGATTTTCATCTTCCATGCTTTCTTTCAGTACGGTATGCCCATCCGGATCGCCCACAAACCCTGTCAGAGAGATGAGTCCCTCTGTCACAGTAGCATGAGCGGCAATCGGCACCTGGCAACCACCTTCAAGCGTACGCAGGAAAGCCCGCTCCGCCCGGGTAGCAAGCATTGTGTCACTATCGTTCAACTTACTCAACAGTCCGAGCAGCTCCGTATCGTCTTCGCGGCATTCAATCGCCAGGGCACCCTGTCCGACCGCCGGCAGGCTCACTTCTACAGGCAGAAATTCGGTAATTTCTCCCTTCCACTGCATGCGCTCAAGGCCTGCGGCTGCAAGGATGATGGCAGAGAAACTCTCTTCTTTAAGTTTGCGCATCCGGGTATCGATATTACCCCGAATCGGCTCAATCACAAGGTCGGGACGCAGCGCTTTCAACTGGGAAGCGCGGCGCAGGCTGCTCGTTCCCACGATGGAACCTGCCGGCAATTTATCAAGCGGCGTACCGTCTTCGCTTATCAGCACGTCCCGCACATCCACGCGCTTTGGTACACACCCGATGGTGAGACCTTCCGGAAGCAGTGCCGGCATATCCTTCATGCTGTGCACGGCCATGTCAATCTCCCCATCGAGCAGCGCCTGCTCGATTTCTTTGACGAACAGCCCTTTGCCGCCGACCTTGGAAAGCGTGACATCAAGAATGCGGTCCCCCTTTGTCACAATCTTCTTCACTTCGAACTCGAACGGGAGCCCGAAGCTTTTCAAACGATCGATGACCCAGTTTGTCTGTGTCAGCGCCAGCACACTCTGCCTGGAACCCACGATGATTTTTCTCATGTCAATTCTCCTTTTCTATAGCCACTGATGAAATGATGAAACCGATCCGGAAATCAAGTAATTCAACAAAATCAATGAAAACGCCGCCGCGTTCCACAAAGCCAGTTTCCGGCCGACCCATCCGTACGTTACCCGTTGATACAAATACAGCGAATAGACGATGAGAACGCCCACCGAAGTAAGAACTTTCGGATCAAGCCAGATGCTATAACTGACTTTAAGATGCGCCCAGATGGCCCCAAGAATCAACGCCATCAGCAAAAGCGGCACCCCTATCATGTTAAAGCGGTATGAATACAAATCAAGCAGTCCAAGCCCCGGAAGCCTCTGCAGCCATTTATTCCACTTTTTTTGCTTCAGCATGCGGTCTTCCACCAAATACATCAGCGAAAAAATGAACGAGAGCGAGAAAGTTGCATAGGCGAGCAGCGCCAGACTGATATGAATAAATAATAGCTCTGACGTCAGACGTTCCGTCACCATTGACGAGGCGTCCTTATTGGCAAAGAAATTCAACGCTAATACGGCAAAGCCCAGAATGTTCGTGAAAAATACCAGCAAATCAATTCGGAACAAGTAGTTGATAACGAGGGAAAACGTAACCAGTATCCACGAATAAAAAAAGAGCGTTTCAAACAGCGTCAATACCGGAAAATACTCTTTCTCCATCATGCTAAGGACAAAAAAGACGCTTTGCAGCGTCCAGACAACGGAAAGCAGCCAGAAGGCGGTTCGATTTACCTTCCGGCTGCGGTTTAGAAAATCAGCAAAATATAGCAAAATGCTGCAAGCATAAATATAAATGATGGCATCGTAAATAAGGCTTTCATGAAACAAGTGGCATAACTCCTCTCCTCAGGAGCATAACTAGAACGCTTGCTGTTCGGTCAACAAACGACGCTGACGAACCGGGATATAAGAAGCTTCTCTTTCTTCCTCTGTCTGCTCTGTCTCTTCGAACGCGTTCTCCAGTGCGAACAACTTGATAAACATATCGAGCGCTTCATCTGCGCCCGGCTGCCCCGCCATTTCTTTGATGCGCACGATCGGATCATGCATAATTTGGTTAATCAAACTGCGCGTCTGCTTATTAATCATGCGAATCTCTTTCTCCGTTAACTCCGGACACTTGTTCTGAATGTTGCGCATCGCTTCCTGTTGGTACGCAAGCAACTTCTCACGCAATGCGCTGATGAGCGGACCGACACCCAGCGTATTGAGCCATGCTTTGAAAGCGACTAACTCTTCGCCAATCATAACACCGATTTTCTCGGCTTCACGGGCACGATCGCGCATATTGGCTGCCACAATGCCTTCGAGGTCATCGATATCATACAGATACACGCCATCCAAGTCATTAATGGCAGGGTCCAGATCGCGCGGCACGGCAATATCAATCATAAACAGCGGACGATGGCGCCGCTTGCGCATAATCGCTTCCACGTCCCGCTTCGTTACTACGTATTCATTTGAACCAGTGGAGCTAATGACAATATCGGCCAGCACAAGAGCTTCCCGCAGACGGTCCATCGGTATAGCTTTGCCGCGGAACTTCTCTGCAAGCGCAACAGCACGTTCATATGTGCGGTTTGCCACGAGCACATGCGCCGCTCCATTCGCATGCAGATGCTTTGCGGTCAGCTCGCTCATCTTGCCCGCTCCAAGAATCAGAACGGTTTTATCGTTAAAGTAACCAAATACTTTTTTTCCGAGTTCAATGGCGGCGTAGCTTGTTGAAACGGCATTTTTGTTGATTTCCGTTTCGGAATGGGCGCGCTTGGCCAGCGTAATCGCCTGCTGGAACAGTTTGTTGAACACCGTGCCGGTAGCACCGTTTGCCTGCGATAAGGCAAACGCGTCTTTCACCTGTCCCAGGATTTGCGTTTCACCAAGCACCATAGAGTCCAGTCCACAGGCTACACGGAACAGGTGCTGTACAGCCGCGTCATTTTCTTTGATATAGATATGGTCGACGAATTCTTCCCGCTGCACATGAAACCACTCCGAGAGATAATTCTTAATGAAGTGGCGGCCCGTGTGCAATTGGTCGACGACCGCGTAAATTTCCGTTCTGTTGCAAGTGCCAACAATTACACACTCTAATATGCTTTTTGTGCTCTGCAGTTTCTTAAGCGCTTCCTGCTTGTCCTCATCCAAGAATGCGAACCGCTCACGGATTTCCACCGGGGCTGTACGGTAATTTAACCCGATTGTTAGAATGTGCATAATTGACACCCCATCCTACTTCTTTATATTGTATGTGATTAGTTTGCGCTGTCGTCTCTTTGCTATACTATACGCTCGTTTTTGCACGTACCTAATTATATCACTTTCTATCCTAAATTCCGAAACGAAATATGAAAAATTTATGAATATGATATCCATATTACCGTACACCGTATAAACACTATCATTATTATAGCAAAAAAAGCGACCAGGACAAAAAGGCATTCCGCGTTAAATTCCGGAATGCCTAACGTTTTTTCACACTTCTTCCACATGTGTTTTCGGTTTTAATTGCTTCATGTACGGAGTCTGCTGAATCTTTTTCGCATTTTTAACCGCCAGATTATGGAGATAAAGCTGACTGTGCATCCGCTTCTCTCCTTCCTTCTGCTGCACTCTCGTATAAACACCCTGGAAATTCAACTCTCTTGCCTTCACATTATCCTGCAAGAGCACACGCAAAATCTCTTTGACTCGTTCTTTCAACGAAGGCACTTCGATAGGAAACATGATTTCCACACGCCGTTCCATATTGCGCGTCATCCAGTCGGCGCTCGACAAATATACCTGTTCTTCACCACCATTCTGGAAGTAAAAAATACGGGAGTGTTCCAGGAAACGGTCGACAATGCTATATACGCGAATATTTTCGCTTACACCCGGAATGCCGGGACGCAGGCAGCAAATGCCACGGATGATCATGTCAATCTGTACGCCGGCCACCGACGCTTTAAATAACGCTTTAATCAGCTTCTTATCCGTCAGCGCATTCATTTTCAAAATGATACGACCCGGATTGTCGGGCGTACTTTTCGCAATTTCGTTATCAATTAACCGCAGAATTTTGTTGCGCAAACCGTTTGGCGCTGCTTCAATCTTCTTCCATTTCGGCGGCTTCGAATAACCGGAGAGATGGTTGAATATATACGAAGCGTCAATGCCAAACGGTTCACTGCATGTAAACATACCTAAATCGGTATACAGCCGGGCGGTCGAATCGTTATAGTTACCGGTCCCGAGATGGACATAACGTATCAGCTTTTGCCCTTCCTGACGCACGACGAGGGTGATTTTACAATGTGTTTTTAACCCTACCAGGCCATAAATGACATGGCAACCCGCTTTCTCAAGTTTTTTCGCCCAAACGATATTATTCTCCTCATCGAAGCGTGCCTTCAGCTCCACAAGAACAGTGACTTGCTTCCCGTTCTCTGCAGCTTTTGCCAGCGCTCCTACAATAGGCGAATCTCCACTTACCCTATATAATGTTTGTTTAATCGCCAGGACGCTCGGATCTTCTGCCGCCTGCTGGACGAAATGTACAACCGGATCGAATGATTCATACGGATGATGGACGAGAATATCTCTGTGGGCGATTGCTTCGAATATATTGCTCTCTCCGATAAAGTCGGCCGGCGGCTGCGGCGGCAAATTTTGATACCTTAGATCGCTGTAACCGGGCAGCGAATAAAATTTCATCAGGAACGTTAAATCAAGCGGACCTGAGACTTCATAAATATCGCTCGTCTCAATCTCAAGCGACTCCTGTAGAATGCTTTTCATGTACGGCTCCATATCCGAGGTGATTTCCAGGCGCACAGCCGCACCCCAGCGGCGTTTCTTAAGCTCTTTTTGCACTTCTTCCAGCAAATCTTCCGCGCCTTCCTCGTCCAGCGTAAGATCGGCGTTGCGCGTAATGCGGAACGGCTTGACCGATAAGATCTGGTTGCCTTTGAACAGAAAATCGACATAATAGCAAATGACATCCTCAAGAAGAATAAATTGCGCCGTGCCTTCCGGGCTGGGCAGCTGGATATAGCGCTGCAGAACGGAAGGCACCTGCACAACAGCGAATAATACTTTGCCTTTTTCATCTTTCTCGCTCTCCAGCATTACGGCCAAATTAACGCTCTTGTTTAACAGCATCGGGAATGGACGGCTGGCATCTACCGCCATCGGCGTCAGCACCGGATAGATCCGGTCGTAAAAGTACGTGCGCAGGAACGTATGCTGTTCTTCCGTCAACTCCTCCGGTTTGACAAACGATATGCCATGCGCGGCAAGCTCAGGAATAAGCTTTTGATACAGCAGCTTGTACTGCGTTTCAACCATTTTATGCGCTTCGTGCGAAATGGCGGTCAATTGTTGGCGCGGCGTCATGCCCGCTTTATTTTCCGGCGTCGTAATACCATGCTTCTCCTGATCCTTCATCGAACCGACACGTACCATGAAGAACTCGTCGAGATTCGAACTTGTAATCGCAAGGAACTTAAGCCGCTCCAGGATCGGATTGTTCTCATCTTCCGCCTCTTCCAGGACACGACGATTGAATGCAAGCCAGCTTAGCTCCCGGTTAATGTAGTAAGATGTACAATCGAAGTCGATTTTGTTATCCTTTTCATTTACAGCTGTCATTTCCCCCATCGCTTTCTACCTCTTTTTTAAAATTTTTATTTACTCTTCCATTCCAAGCGAAGCGGAAGGCCAAATTGCTTTCTAAATTTCTTTTTATGCTCTTCGAGTGTCTGCGCCTCTAAGGATTGCTCATTGACTCTGCCCCAGCAATACAGCACAACCACACCGTCACTGCACAACAGCTTCACATCCGATATCTGCTGACTTTCCGTTCGATCAAGCGCACGTGCCATCAACAGAAGAAGGCCAAGCTGCTCAACCATCTGCAAATCCGCTTCAGAGACCATCGACTCATACGGGGCGACCAATCGCTGCATCCGTTTTGATCCCTTGTATGAAGCGATTAATGCCGCAAGCAATCGCTGCTTATGTGTTAATCCAGGCAAAAACACATTCACCATCAGATAGAAAGTATGCTGATTCCATTCGCCAATGTTAATCATGCGGCCGATATCATGCAGGCGTGCCGCAACGCTTACCAGACGTTTTTCTTCGGGGCCGTAAGAATGCAGCCCTTCTTTTGCCAGCTGTTCAAATAGGGTGCAGGATAAATTGTCTACATGCCGGGCATGCACCTGGTTTACTTTGTAATTGACCATCAATGCATATACGCCTTCTTCGACTACATCGTCAAGTAGCGTCAGGTTTTTCGCTTTTAGCCGTGACTCCATATGCACGCCGTCCCTCAACCCTTTATTGCTGACAATAAACCGCTCACTTCCGATACACTCGAGCAGCACTTTAATAATATAGATACCGGGAACGATAATGTCCGCTCTCTCTTTCGACAATCCCTCCACACCCTGCATTTGCGTGGGAGAAAGTTCTTTCAGATAATGAAAAACCGTATCGACATGATATTTCTTCATGTGATAATTGTGCAGACTCGCAAACGGATAACGCATCATTTTCTGGTGGACTTTCGCCAAATTACGCGCGCTCCCCCCCATTCCGATAAGTGAATATTTCTTCTCCTTTATCCATGGATGGGCCAGGAATTGCTCCTTTAGATACTTCTCCAACGAGACCAGTTCCGCATCCGTTGGAATCCCGTTACGGAAAAATTGCTTTGCCAGCGTTACGGCTCCGAACGGAAAGCTGTAGCTCTCTACGAGCTTACGATCTGCAAACTTCACCAATTCAGAGCTGGCGCCTCCGATGTCAATGGTAAACCCTTCTGACACGCTCATCGTATTTACAACGGCCAGATAGCCGTAATACGCTTCTTCTTCACCTGAAAGCACCCGGAACGTAAAGCCCGTGGTTTCATATATTCTCGTTAAAAGTTCTTCCTTATTTATCGCTTTGCGTACGGCTGCGGTCGCCACACCGATGACGGACGAGACCTTTCGCGCTTCACAAAGTTGACGGTACTGGGTCAGCACACGCAGCACTTCTTTTATTCCAGGCTCGATGATTTCATTGTGTTCATTTAAAAATGTGCTTAAACGAATGGTGTTTTTAATATTATCAACTTCGTATGATGTGCCTTCAGCCGTTTCGTAATAAATGACCAGTCGGACAGAATTCGATCCCATGTCAATAACGGCGCTGTATTTATCCATCAGCAACCAACCTTATCATGTCTTTTTATTTTATAATGGCTATTGTAGTCGAAAAATATTGAGCATTTGTAAAGGTTTTGTGAAGTTCGTAATGAAGATTGCGAAATCGCTTACATTTAACATTAAATGATAAACCGCTTTACGATTTTATGAAGCGATTGTGATTGAGTAGATAGGAGTGCGGCATCTTCCGCCAATTGTTGAATGCTGGTGACTTTCTCATCCATCGCTGCCGCCCCGCGTGCCATTGATTCAGTAAATTGTTCGGCTATACCTGTCAGATTTTCGATAATTTTTTCAATCTCTTGAATGTCCGTGATGACACGATTGGCGAGTTCATAATTGGAGGCAACCTGATGCTTCGTTCGATCGGCGGCGTCGGTCATTTCATGGATGGCAGCGCCCGCGATACGTCCGACTTCGAGGCCTTTCTCGATAGCCGTTACGCTGGTTGTCGCTTTCTCTGCCGCCTGCATAGCCTGCTGCTTTGTTTTTTCCAGCGTCTGTAGAATATCTTCAGCGAATGAAGATGTGCTTTCCGCAAGCTTGCGTACTTCGCCTGCGACGACCGCGAATCCCTTTCCGCTCTCGCCGGCGCGTGCGGCTTCAATGGATGCGTTCAATGCCAGCATATTTGTCTGACGGGCGATATGAGTAATGGCTGATACCTTATTCATAACCTCATAGGTACTCTCTGACACTTGGGAAATGGTACGAACCGACTCTTCAACCGCTGCTTCTATTTGCTTCATCTGGCATTCCGAATCTTCTACAGCTCCCATACCGCGCTTAGAAAATTCGGTTACTTGTGCGGATAAAAGCCGAGCGCTGTCCATGTGTTCCTGCATCTGCCTTACTTCGCTCATAATCTGGGTCATCATCGCTCTCAGCTCTTCCAGTGAACCGAGCTGACCCTCTGTCCCTTCACGAAATGTCCGCATCATCTGCGACATTTGCTCAAATGTTTCAGCCAGCTGCCTGGACTCGTTCGCCTGGTGTCCGCTGACTTCCTGGGTCACTTCGGCAGAAGCAGCCAACTCTCGAATAATATCGCGTGTACCGATGACAATTTTATTTAATTCATATCCCATTTGAGCAAACTGATTTCTCCCGTGGCTCGGAGCGGCCACCGTTAAATTGCCGGCGGAAATGCTGCGTGTGACACGGTACCACTCTTTCAACCTTGATTGAAGCTGATAATAGAAGAAAGCGGCGCCTACTACGCCTGTCAGAAGAGAAAAAGCGGCACATAAGAAGAAGAGCGGT
>NZ_DFMZ01000118.1:10829-35521 GCF_002375825.1 Aneurinibacillus sp. UBA3580 | reverse complement strand
GGTTCAGCCTTTATTATGGCCAATCCTGCAATAATCATAATAAGCGATGGGAAAACTCCCAGTCCGTAGACGGCGGGCATAAGGAACGGTCTATGCACCAGACGCCCCATCCGCAAATTGTACCGCTGTCCGTCTTCAAACCTAATGACCGGACATGAAGCATCAATCAGCACCTCGCCCGTATTGCGCGGATACAATTGCAGAAGCGGTATATCCGTGGTAGCGGCTTTCTCACCCACTTTATCACTAAATAATGTGCCTTCCCGCAGACGATTTGTATGCAGTAAACCAAGTCCTTTCTCATCGACGAACACAAAATATTCATCATGGCTCAACTCTTCATCCATAATGCGTCGGATTTCCTCAGCACATCGTTCAAATGAACCGGCGCGCTCTAAGACAGGGGCCATACGTTTAGCGACCCGCTGAACTTTTGCAAGGCCGGAACGGGCGCTACGCGTCTTTAACAAGTTTTCCATCAGCATTCCTCCCAGAGATGAACTTTCATAATAAGAACAATTCTCTATAAAACCATGATTTACCTGCTCTTCATCTTTTCATTAACAGAAAATTTTATCTATTGTTCATCTCTTGCTTTTCGTTATAATAAAGATTATCTGTATATAATTAGAAATTTTTATAGAATATAGATGCCTTACAGAGAGAAAGGGTGAGAACAAGTTGAGAAAATCTATGATAGCGGATGGAATTTTATTACTGGTGGCACTCGTCTGGGGAGCGACATTCGTTGTTGTGCAGAACGCCATTGCCACACTGCCCCCACTCACATTTAACGGTGTGCGTTTTTTGCTGGCTTCGGTATTCCTGCTATTGTTTTTGTTGTTATTTTACCGTCCGCAATTACATAAGATGAACGGAAAGCTGGTCATAGCAGGAATGATTTTGGGGATCTGGTTGTTCTGCGGCTATGCATTTCAGACGATCGGCCTGCTCTATACGAGCTCGTCGAAAGCAGGATTCATTACCGGATTGTCGGTCGTGCTCGTGCCCGTCTTTGCCCTTTTGATTCTAAAGCAAAGGCCCAAACCGCCTGCCGTTATCGGTGTTATGCTTGCTACTGTCGGATTGTATCTCTTAACGCTTGGAGATACGATAAACGTCAACGAGGGCGATGTGCTTGTCTTCCTCTGTGCAATTTCTTTTGCGCTACAAATCATCTTTACCGGACGTTATGCGCCCCAGTTTCCTTCGCTGGCACTGGCGTTCGTGCAAATTCTTACGGTAGCGGTATTAAGCGGAGGGGCCGCTTTCTTCTTTGAGGACTGGCAGACGACACTGACATGGAAAACACTCGCCACACCGACCGTGTACTGGGCACTGTTGATTACCGCCGTACCTGCGACAGCACTGGCGTTTCTGGCACAAACCGAATGCCAGCGCTTTACGACGGCGACACGGGTTGCGCTGATTTTCGCAATGGAACCGGTGTTTGCGGCAGCCACCGCGTATCTATTTAATGAAGAAATTCTCGGAGGACGGGCGCTAATCGGTTGTTTATTTATTTTTATCGGTATGATTCTGGCAGAGCTTCAGCCCGAACAGGTGATGTCCTGGGTAAAAAAACGAAAAACATCCTTCTAGCTTCAGCCTTGTCCTTCGCAAGCGAGGAAATTGAGATATAGAGGAACTGTATGAGTCAATCAAACAAGTTCTATCACGGCTGCTGCGGTATACTGTCCGCACTGCGGAATGAAACTAAAATCCTCTCAGAAGCAGCAATGAACGTAGAAAGGGACCCCCTTCGGTGAATGGGGGCCCCTTTCTCTCATTTATGCTCGTTTTCTTCCACAGGCTCCGGATCAGGTACCGCTTCTGCCAGGCGAGCCTCATGAATCTTTGCCCAAATAGCGGACCAGGCCTCTTCTTTACCCTGACCCGTTTCAGCTGAGAATAGAACCATCGGATCCTCTTTGTCCATGCCAAGCACGGCCCGAATTTCTTTGGCGTGCTTTTGCCATTTGCCGCGCGGAATTTTATCGGCTTTTGTAGCTACGACAATCACGGGAATACCATAATGCTTTAAATACTCGAACATTCCCTGGTCGTCGTTCGTTGGCTTGTGCCGTAAGTCTATCACATGAAGAACTGCCTTCAATTGTTCTCTCGTCTGGAGGTATTCCTCCATCATCCTACCCCACTTTGCTTTTTCCGCTTTGGATACTTTGGCGTAGCCATATCCCGGCAAATCAACAAAATACAGTTCTTTATTGATCAGATAATAATTAAGTGTCTGCGTTTTTCCCGGTTTAGAGGAAGTACGGGCCAGATTCTTCCGGTTAATCATTTTATTGATAAAGGAAGATTTGCCTACATTAGAACGCCCTGCCAACGCAAATTCTGGCAGGGAGCCTTCCGGATACTGTTTGGAGGAAACTGCACTGATGACAAATTCGGCCTGCGTTACTTTCATATTCTGGCCACCTTCATCAGCGCTACGCTCAATACTTGATCGAGGTGTTCCACCGGGATAAATTTCATATCACGACGCACGCTTTCTGGAATGTCTTCAATATCCTTTTCGTTGTCTTTCGGCATGATGACAGTTGTAAGTCCGGCGCGGTGTGCGGCCAGTGCCTTCTCCTTCAATCCCCCGATAGGAAGTACCCGGCCCCGCAGGGTAATCTCGCCTGTCATACCAACCTCGCGAGACACCGGAACTCCTGTCAGTGCAGACACAAGCGCGGTCGCCATCGTAATACCTGCAGACGGACCATCTTTTGGAATGGCGCCTTCCGGTACGTGAATATGAATATCGAATTTCTCATGGAATTCCGGGTCAATATCAAGCTCTTTTGAGCGGGAACGAATATAACTAAATGCCGCCTGCGCGGATTCTTTCATTACATCGCCCAGCTTTCCGGTTAGAGTAAGTTTGCCTTTCCCGGGTACGACGGACACTTCAATCGTCAGCGTATCACCGCCCGCTTCCGTCCAGGCAAGACCAGTCACTGCACCTACCTGGTCCTCTTCTTCGGCCATACCGTACCGGAATTTTGGTTTACCCAGCATGTCTTCGAGCGTTTTCACCGTGACGACGACCCGCTTTTTCGTTCCGGCTACGATCATGCGCGCCGCTTTGCGGCAGATTGTCTCCATCATCCGGTTCAGGTTACGGACACCGGCTTCGCGGGTATACTGGCGAACCACCTTTAGCAATGCTTCCTCCTGAACCTGCAGACGATCACGTCCTAAACCATGCTCTTTCATCTGTTTCGGAAGCAGGTAATCCTGACAGATTTTCAGCTTTTCAATTTCTGTATATCCCGGAATGTACAACATTTCCATACGATCAAGCAGCGGTCGTGGAATGGTATGTACCGCGTTGGCCGTTGTAATGAACATAACTGAAGACAGATCGTATGGTTCCTCGATATAATGATCGCTAAACGTATCATTCTGATTCGGATCAAGAACCTCAAGCAGCGCAGCCCCCGGATCTCCCCGGAAATCCATAGACATCTTGTCAATCTCATCAAGCAGGAATACCGGATTTACCGTGCCAGCGGTTTTCATACCCTGAATAATCCGTCCCGGCATTGCGCCTACATAAGTGCGGCGATGCCCCCGAATTTCCGCTTCATCGCGCACACCACCAAGAGAAATGCGGACAAATTTGCGATTCAATGCCCGCGCTACCGACTGGGCCAGCGACGTCTTACCGACGCCCGGCGGTCCTACCAGGCAGAGAATGGGTCCTTTCAGCTTATTGACCAATTTCTGAACAGCCAAATATTCCAGTACACGCTCTTTGGCTTTTTCAAGACCGAAGTGGTCTTCATCGAGCACACGCTCCGCATGGTGCAAATCAAGGTTATCCTCTGTCCGCTTCGTCCACGGCAACGCGATTAACCAATCGATATAAGTGCGGATAACGTTACCTTCTGCGCTGGTCGGCGGTGTTTTCTCGAGTCGTTCGAGCTCACGTTCCACTTTTTCAACAATATTGGCGGGAGGATTCGCTTCCGCAAGCTTTTTGCGCAAGTCTTCTACTTCTCCTGCGCGTCCTTCTTTATCGCCGAGCTCTTTCTGAATGGCCTTCATCTGTTCACGCAGATAATACTCTTTCTGCGTTTTTTCCATCTGCTTTTTCACGCGCTGCCCGATTTTTCGCTCCAGCTCCAGCACTTCACGTTCATTGTTTAGAATGCCAAGCAACTTTTCCAAGCGTGCTTTAACATCAATGGTTTCGAGAATGTCCTGCTTGTCGCGAATTTTAAGCGGCAGATGGGAAGTGATAATGTCTGCCAGTCGACCCGGCTCGGTAATATCGGAAACAGAGGCGAACGTCTCCGGAATAATCTTCTTAGATAAATTGATGTACTGCTCAAAATTGGCAAGTACGGTGCGCATAAGCGCTTCAATTTCAGGACTTCGTTCCTGATCTTCATCCAGGTAGGAAATCTGAGCTTCAAAATACTCGTCTTCCTGCAGATAATCTTCTATCTTTGCGCGGCTAATCCCTTCTATAAGCACGCGAATCGTTCCATTTGGCAGCTTGAGCATTTGCTTTACTTTGGCCACGGTACCAATCGTAAAAATTTGCTCCTTTTCTGGTTCCTCAATATGTACTTCCTCCTGTGTAGATAGAAGAATGAGGTTATCGTCTACCATCGCTTTTTCCAGCGCTTTTACCGATTTGGCACGTCCTACATCAAGATGCAAAACCATACCCGGAAATACCAACAATCCTCGCAATGGGAGAAGAGGGATTTGTCTCTCTTTTTCGTTTGTTCCCATCTTTTCTACCTCCAAATCCCTGTAGTATTGGCAAGAAAGTTGTACCAAATACAAGGTTGTCTTCACTTCATTTTAGCTTAACTGCTGTTCGTTGTCTAATCCTGAAGCACAGGAAAGCGTTTTTTCTAAATGGAAGTAGGAGAAGGATTTAATATTTCGGCTGCCTGGCGCAAAGCGGCCGGAAGTGGCTGGGCTTCCTCTTCGTTTTGTGGCAGAGTGGCATGATGCAGTACTTCATCCAATCGCTCGACCGCAATCACCTGAATGCCTTCCACCTGTCTGAAAATTTCCTGCCAGTTTTCTTTCGGCACCAACACCTTTTTGACCCCTGCAAAGCGTGCGGCCTCCACTTTGGCAACTACGCCACCAACCGGCTTAACTGTACCGTGAATGCTCAACTCGCCTGTCATGGCTACATAATTATCGATCGGCTGCTTTGTAATGGCAGAATAGATAGCCGTTGCCATCGCGATTCCGGCAGATGGACCGTCAATGGGCACTCCTCCCGGAAAATTAACATGCAGCGTATAATCCAGGGTATTTATACCCTGCAGGCGCAACACTGTTAGCACGTTTTCAAGCGATCCTCGCGCCATAGATTTGCGGCGCAGCGTTCTCCCTTTGCCTCCCATCTCCTCTTCATCGACAACGCCGGTAATCGTAACAGTGCCCGTTCCCGGTGCAGGTGCTTTTGCTGCGGTAACTTCAATTTCAAGCAGCGCTCCCATGTTTGGACCATAGACGGCCAATCCGTTAACCAGTCCGACGAAAGAGCCTCCCAGCACTTTTCTGTCCGGTCGGGGCGACTTCTGGCTGCTGTTGACCACCCACTCGATATCTGTTCGGGCGATGTTCTTGCGCTGCTCCGTAATAGCAATTCCAGCCGCAATCTGCACCATATTTACCGCTTCCCTCCCATTGGTAGCATAACGGGTTAAAAGTTCGACGGCGCTCTCTTCTATTTCCATCTTTATTTTTTCCGCAGCGTTTTTCGCAATTTTGTACACTTCAGAAGGGACAAGCGGACGAAAGAAAATTTCAAGGCATCGCGAACGAAGTGCGGGCGGCAGCTCATCCGGCGTACGCGTGGTAGCCCCGACAAGGCGGAAATCAGCAGGTAATCCGTTCTGAAAAATGTCGTGAATATGTTTCGGAATTTGCTGATTTTCTTCACTATAATAGGCGCTTTCAAGAAACACTTTACGGTCCTCAAGCACTTTCAACAGTTTGTTGAGCTGAATCGGATGCAACTCCCCAATTTCATCAATAAACAAGATGCCCCCATGCGCTTTTGTAACTGCCCCAGGCTTCGGCTGAGGAATACCGGCCTGGCCCATAGCGCCTGCCCCCTGATAAATTGGATCGTGTACAGAACCAATCAACGGATCGGCAATACCGCGTTCGTCAAAGCGCGCGGTCGTAGCGTCAATCTCAGTAAACAGTGAGTGTTCGTTGAATGGCGAGGCCGTTTGCTTTTTGGCTTCCTCTAAGATAACGCGGGCTGCTGCCGTTTTACCGACCCCGGGGGGACCGTAGACAATCACGTGCTGTGGATTGGGTCCGCATAATGCGGCGCGAAGAGCACGGATCCCGTCTTCCTGTCCAACGATGTCGCTTAACGTAGCAGGACGGGTTTTTTCAGAGAGCGGCTCAGATAAGGAAACGGAACGCATCTTACGCAGTTGTTCCATTTCTTTTCTTGATTCACGGTCTACATATGTGCGGCTGCTGCGCTGATTTTTCAGCAGGCTCATGAAGTACATGCCGATGATAACGGCAAAAAAAACTTGAATCAGCGTAAGTAGTAATGTCCAGTTCATATGTCCCTCCTATGTATGAGAAGTGAAAAGCCAGCACCTCTTGTTTTCTACGTGTATTATTGCCTAGAAGGTGGGGGAATAAACGAAAAATGAGGCACAGGAAAACGAAGTGAGGAGTTGCATAAATAAAAATTTGAGATAAGGCGGCGCAGGGGGGAAAATACGTCTGTGTTTTCTGCGAAGAAGTTATCATGCCCGCTCCATATTTCCGAAATGGTTTGAACTTGCCCGTCTTTCTGAAACGGAATGGACAGTGTTGCTTCCCTGCAAAGGAAAACCAGCTAAGAAAAAACAACATAAACATGCACAATTAAAGCAAAAAAAGCCACCGGAAAACTCCGATGGCCTTTGAGAAATACATTACGCACTTTCAGGTTTTTTGTTATCGTTAACGAGCTTGCCCTGCTTGGTATAAAGCTCCGGGTTGCCTTTTTGCTTAACGGTCTCTTCCGTGATAACACACTTGACAATGTCGTCGCGGGACGGCAGGTCAAACATGATATCAAGCATGATGCCTTCAATGATGGAGCGCAAGCCGCGGGCACCGGTGTTGCGTTTAATCGCTTCTTTAGCGATTTCGCGCAGCGCGCCGTCTGTAAATACAAGCTCTGCATCATCCATTTCAAGCAGCTTCTGATATTGTTTAACAAGCGCATTCTTCGGCTCAGTCAGGATTCGGATTAACGCATCTTCATCCAGCGGCTCAAGCGTCGTAATGACCGGCAGACGACCAACAAACTCCGGAATCAATCCAAACTTGAGAAGGTCTTCGGGCAATACTTTTTGCAAGAATTCACCTGACTTCAAATCCCTTGTGCCTGTCTCTATATCGGTGCCGAAACCGATGACCTTCTTGCCGACACGACGTTTGATAAGCGACTCAATACCGTCAAACGCTCCGCCTACAATAAACAGAATATTGGACGTATCGATTTGGATAAATTCCTGATGCGGATGCTTCCGTCCCCCTTGCGGTGGTACGCTGGCAACCGTCCCTTCAAGAATTTTAAGCAGCGCCTGCTGTACGCCTTCACCGGATACATCACGAGTGATAGACGGATTCTCCGACTTACGCGCCACCTTGTCGATTTCATCGATATAGATAATGCCGCGCTCAGCCTTCTCTACATCGTAATCGGCAGCCTGAATCAGTTTAAGCAGAATATTTTCGACGTCTTCCCCTACATATCCCGCTTCGGTTAGAGATGTAGCATCCGCAATAGCGAACGGTACATTTAGAATGCGAGCCATAGTCTGGGCAAGCAGCGTTTTCCCGCTTCCCGTCGGTCCAAGCATCAGGATATTACTCTTGGCCAATTCTACATCGTCGATTTTTGAGCCTGTATTAATGCGCTTGTAGTGGTTATAGACCGCAACGGAAAGCGATTTTTTGGCCGCTTCCTGTCCGATAACATAATCGTCAAGGAATGCACGGATTTCATGCGGCTTCGGAATTTCTTTCAGATCGATTTCTTCCTCTGTGCCTAATTCCTCTTCCACAATCTCCGTACACAGCTCGATGCACTCATCACAAATGTATACTCCGGGACCAGCCACAAGTTTGCGCACTTGATCCTGAGTCTTGCCGCAGAACGAGCACTTGAGTTGGCCTTTTTCATCATTGAATTTAAACATGAAATCACCCCTTACTTTTGATCATTACGAGTGATGACTTCGTCAATTAACCCGTATTCTTTGGCCTCAAGGGCATCCATAAATCGGTCGCGGTCCGTGTCGCGCTCAATTTTATCAAGCGGTTGACCTGTACGCTCAGCATAGATTTGATTAATCTTTTCTTTGGTTCTCAGAATCCATTCGGCATGGATTTTGATATCCGCCGCCTGTCCCCGGACTCCTCCGAGCGGCTGATGAATCATTACTTCGCTGTGAGGCAGCGCGTACCGCTTACCCTTGGCCCCGGCCATCAGTAGGAACGAACCCATACTGGCAGCCATGCCGATACAGATTGTCGACACGTCGGGCTTTATGAATTGCATGGTATCATAGATAGCCATGCCTGCTGTAATTGAGCCTCCGGGAGAATTTATGTATAAGTGTATGTCCTTGTCCGGATCCTCAGCAGCCAGAAACAACAGCTGCGCTACAACCGCATTGGCTACCTGGTCATCGATCTCAGATCCCAGCATGATGATGCGGTCTTTCAATAGACGGGAGTAAATATCATACGCGCGCTCCCCCCGATTTGTACTTTCCACAACATAAGGTATAACACTCATAACGCAATAATCCTCCCTTCACAACCCGGTATGTATTTTGGTTTGGAAAAACAAGGCACGAATATTCGTGCCTTGTTACTAGTTGTTGTTATTATGACATCATTTGCTGTTCTCGACAAGCAGGTCAATCGTTTTGCGAATGCGGATATCGTTTTTAAGGCTTTCCAAGTTATCGCGACCTTCAAAGATTTTGCGAAGCTCTTCAACCGGACGATTGTATTGCTTGGACAGTTCTTCAAGCTCGTTATTTACGTCCTCATCTGTTACTTCCACATTTTCCGCCTTTCCAATCGCTTCAAGCACCAATGTTGTGCGGACGCGCTTCTCAGCATCCGGTTGGAACTGCTCGCGAAGCTTCTCTTCATCAAGGCCGGTGAATTGGTAGTACAAGTCCAGATTCATACCCTGGTACTGCAGACGCTGTGCGAAATCGTTCACCATGTGGTTAACTTCGTTTTCAACCATTACTTCAGGCAGATTGATTTCCGCATTCTCAGTCGCTTTTTCGATTAAAGATTCTTTCTTGTAATTCTCAGCGTCTGTTTTCGCTTTTTCTTCCAGCTTATTCTTGATATCAGCTTTCAATTCGTCAAGCGTATCGAATTCGCTTACGTCTTTTGCGAACTCGTCATCCAGCTCAGGAAGGTTTTTGCGCTTGATTTCATTTACTTTTACTTTAAATACAGCCGGTTTGCCCGCCAGCTCTGCAGCATGGTAATCTTCCGGGAATGTAACTTCTATGTCTTTTTCATCGCCTTTCTTCAGACCGATAATTTGGTCTTCGAAGCCCGGGATGAATGTGCCGGATCCGATTTCGAGCTGATAGTTCTCTGCTTCGCCGCCTTCAAATGCTTCACCGTCTACGAAGCCTTTGAAATCAATAATAGCGTAGTCGCCTTTTTCAATAGCAGCACCGTCTTCAAGCACAACAAGCTCAGCGCTGCGGTTTTGCATCTGTTTCAGCTCTTCTTCTACCGCTTCGTCAGTTACAGTGAAATCTTTCTCCTCTACTGTCAGACCTTTGTAGTCGCCCAGTTTTACTTCCGGTTTTACCGTTACTGTCGCTTTGAAAACGAGCGGCTGGCCTTTACCTATTTGTTCCACGTCCACTTCCGGACGGTCAACAGGTTCAATGCCTGTCTCCTGAACAGCCTCGGTGTAAGCTTCCGGCAGGATAATGTCCAGTGCGTCTTGATATAAGGATTCCACCCCAAAACGCGCTTCGAAAATCTTGCGCGGCACTTTACCTTTACGGAATCCGGGAACGTTTACTTTCTTAACGACTTTTGCAAACGCCTGATCGATTGCTTGATCTACGCGGGCTTCTTCGACTTCGATCGTTAGTACGCCCTGGTTATTCTCTAACTTTTCCCAAGTTGCCTTCATTTAAACTTTCCCCTCCTAAAGATCTATAAACCAATACACGTGTTCCTATAAAAATCCACACTATGTATGTTGTGTTACATCTGCCATTATAACCATTTCATTATATCATAATCAAATTGCTTTTCAACTCTACATAGAATGACTTCCTTTTTCTTCGTTTGGTTTTCCGTTGCATAGATGTATCACTGTCCGTGGCTGTCCGAATTTCAGCGCATCCAAAACATCTGGGCAGCACGAAGAGGGAGACAATTGGCTGCTTTTTCTGAAACGGAATGGACAGTGTTGCTTCCCTGCAAGGAAAACTAGCCAAGAAAAAGGGGCAGCAATGAATTACGCCACAAAATGCAGAAAAAAGGAAATTATTACTTATTCTGGCGATCGGGCGTCCAGATGCAGCACTTCCGTCAGCGTCTGGTAATTCCGCTTAATTAAAGGAAGAGAAACATGATACAATTCGGCAACCTCGCGTTCATTCTGTTCCATGCGCAGGAGTCTGGTTACGCTGTAATGCAAAGCCGCCGCCCATTCCTCAGGAGCATCGACAGGCGGATGGAGCGGATAAATGGCAAATAAGTATTCCATCCATAATTGAAAGGCAAATGAAACAAACGAGGCGTCCTGCTGATAGGCAACACGGGACAGGCACTCCAGCACTTTGCGCTCGCCGTCCGGCATTTCTTCATCGTGCAGAGGTACCTGTTCAATCACCGTCTCAAACTTCTGGCCGAATTTATAAAGAAAGACCCGGCCCGTTTCCCCCATTCGCTTCAATGCCCGAAGCGCAAATGTTTTCAGCATGGGATCAGGGTAGACAAGCATCATATATTCTTTTAACACCGAAACGGTTTCCGGTGAAGGTATGTATTTAAGCTGTTCAAGCGCCCCGAGCTGCTCTTCGAATGTTCCGCCCTCCAGCTTTTCATACAGGCGCAAGACATAAGCAGGATCCATTTCTGCCTTTTGCAGAGCGGTCTGACGTGAGAAGCGGTCTTCCTCTTCCCACTGCTCTTTCTGGGTCTCTACTATTTGAAATGTCTCCTGAATCGCCTGAATCTCATGCATAAAAGGCGTTAATTCCTTTATCATTGTCGCTTGTTCTAACAACTGCCGGATTCTTTCGAACTCTTCTAGCTTCAGAAGAAGCCCAAGATAGGTGCGAAATGTCTCCGCAATATTCCCGCTCTGCTCTTCCCATATTTGCGCGACGAGCGGAAGCGCTTCCTCCAGGCGACCAGCCCGGATAAGAATATCTGCCGCAGCAAGGAACGCTTCCGTATGCTCCGGCGCAAGGCGCAAAATCTCCTGTACATACTCAAGCGCTTGATCATACCGCTCTTCCTCGGACGCTTCTCTTGCCTGCCGCAAATTCTCTTCCACGAACCCCGGAAACAAAATTACGTTTTCCTTATTGTTCTGTGGCATCCTCCATTCCACCTCTCTACTACGCGGTTGAACCACATTTATTATTTAGAAACGGCAGGCGGCAGCATAAAGGTACGACTCAGGCCGGGCTGTTCCTTTCCTTCCGGCGAATAAAAAGAGACTTCTACCCGTACCCCCTCCTCGTTTTGTTCCGCAGTAAGCAGTGCATAAGTCGCTGAAAAATACGAACGAGGCAGCAAAAGGCTGCCGGGATTGACATATAAAATATCGTTCTCGCAGATGGCGGTGATTTCGTGGGTATGGCCAAACAGAACAAGGTTTGCCCCGACTTCCATGGCACGGTAACGCAGGCGCATTGCGCTCTGCTTCACTCCGTATATGTGTCCGTGCGTTTGAAAAATCCGCAGGGGACCTAGCTCGGTGACTTTCTCTTCAGGCGTGTCCATGTCGCTGTCACAGTTGCCCCTTACATAAGTAAATTCAGGCGCTTGCCCGCGTGGATAACAGAAGTCTCCACAGTGAAAGGCAGCCTCGTGGGAATGACGTGCCAGAATCGCCGGCAAATGCTCCGTGCTTCCATGCGTGTCACTTACCACTATCAATTTCATAAAAAACGCTCCCGTAGTACGTTTTCTAACTTCCTTACCGCCTCACCCCGGTGACTTATCCGATTCTTCTCTTCCGGCGCAAGCTCGGCCATCGTCTGCTGCCTGTCCGGCAGGAAAAAATGAGGATCATATCCAAAGCCATTCTCTCCTTTCGACTCAAGCACGATGCGTCCCTCACATGTACCCCGCGCAAACAGCGTCTCGCCGCCCGGAATCGCAAGCGCCAGTACACAAACAAAACGGGCCTTGCGCTCTGCTTCCGGAATATCCTGCATCAATGCTATTAGCTTGGCATTATTCTGACTATCAGTGGCGTTTGGCCCGGCGAAACGGGCCGAATATACGCCGGGTTTTCCACCCAGTGCATCCACTTCAAGCCCCGAATCGTCCGCCAGCGCCGGAAGGCCGGTCGCATGTGAGATTGCTTCGGCCTTCTTGCGCGCGTTTGCCTCAAACGTCTCCCCGTCTTCCACCACGTCAGGCATATCCGGCAAATCTGCAATAGTCACAATTTCCACATCAAACCCTTTAAACATGCGGCTGAACTCACGGACTTTTCCTTTGTTCTTCGTAGCCAGGACGATGCGTTTCCATGGAAAAGTGTGCTTAGACATTCTTCGTTTTCTCCTTAAGCATATTTCCGATCCCTTCACCGAGTACACCCAGCACTTGTTTTTGCACAGCGATTAAGTCCGTAATGCCTTTTTTGCCGGATGCAAGCAATTCCTGGAGTTCTTCTGGACTAAACGGCGCTTCTTCCCCTGTACCCTGTATTTCAACATATTTCCCCTGGCCCGTCATCACAATATTCATATCCACTTTCGCTTGCGAATCCTCAGCATAGCATAGGTCAAGATGCGCTTTTTCTTCAAGAATGCCCACACTTACAGCCGCAAGAAAATCAGTCACAGGAAGCCCTGATATAGCCTGTTTCTCCACCAGCTTGCCCATCGCCGATACCATGGCTACATACGCGCCGGTAATGGAAGCCGTGCGGGTCCCTCCGTCTGCCTGGATTACATCGCAATCAAGCCAGATTGTACGTTCTCCGAGCGCCTCTAAGTCTACCACGGAACGAAGCGCACGTCCGATAAGACGTTGAATCTCCTGCGTTCTGCCGCTTACCTTGCCGCGGCTGGATTCACGTATGTTGCGTGTCTCCGTAGCGCGGGGCAGCATAGAATATTCGGCCGTCACCCAGCCACGACCCTGTCCGCGCATAAACGGAGGAACTTTCTCTTCTACCGTTGCCGTACAGATGACTTTTGTTGCTCCGACTTCTATTAAAACAGAACCTTCCGCATGCTTTATATAATCCATGGTAATGGTGACCGGTCGAATCTGATCGTATTCCCGTCCATCGATTCTCATGCCATTCCCTCCCACTTGTCATTTCTGGCTTATTATAGCACAACCCGTCATGGAACATGTACTATCCGGCTGCCCGGCTGTCGTGATAGAGAAAGAGTGGGGACCCCCCCACTCTTTCTCTCGCCTTAGTACGCCTGGCTGTCCGTAATCATCGAACGAGTCACCGGCTTTGTATAATCAATAGCGCCCGCCTTAACCGTATTCTTGCCATCCACCATAATCTGCACCTTCTGCGCGCTGGAATTCTCTGTAAGAGACAGCACTACGGATTCGAGCGCATCCGGGCTTGCCTGCCCCTGATTATAAGAAAGAATTTTATTATCAAAATCGACTATCATAATGTCCTTTTGCTGTTTTACGCTTTTCACATTCATAGAGGGAAGCAGGGCAGAGAAAAGCGGCGATCCCTGTTTAGGCCCTTCAATCAATTGTTTAACAACCGCCAGCCCTTTGTTATCCGTTTCTGGAATCAAACGGGTTACCGGAACAAAATACGTTAGATTGTCAGATACTTGATTCTGGAAATACAAGGTTACCGGCATAGCCTGACCAGGCTTAACAGCATCAGACAGTTCCATATTAATACCATTCTCACGACTTAGATGGGAGATCGGGGTTCCTTTAACCGGCATGACTTCCTGCGGATGTCCGTTAATCCAGATATTTACCTCTTTTACAGCATCAAACTCTGTCAGTGCCCAGGTTACAGCATCTAGAATTTTTTGCTCGTCTTCCGCTTTATATTTCTTAAACTCCGGCGAAAAATCTACTGTTGCTACTCCGTCTTTGATTGTCATACCGAGCACTTTCGTTCCCTTAGGAAGAACAGCACGGAAACCCGGAGGAAGCGATTTCTCTGCTTCACTTCCCTGTACCATGTAATTCAGCACTTGCTTGGCCATGCCCTCAGACTTTGGCAGTTCTATCTCCCAGGGCACAACAAAACCGTCTGTGTCAAGCACATACACCTTGTGCATACTAACCGGTTTGTCCGCTTTTTTGCTCTGGTCGGCCGACAGTTCGTTCACCTTATCGCTTCCTGCCGCCGGTTGTGATTGCAAGCGAGGCGGATCAATTTCTCCATTGCTTGGTGCATCCTTCGGGCCAAACAGTCCACAACCGCTTAGCACGAATAAAAGACCCATAAAGGCACTTAGCAAAAATAACCTGCGTGCCATAGCTTCCCCTCCTCAGGCTCATTTTGTACTACTATGTATACGAGCCTGAACAGGATTTATACATGCTTTGTCCAGATTTTATTTTCTCTCTCCTTCTAAGTTGATTTGATGAGCACAGACTTTAATATGGAGCCATTCTTCCGCGATGGACATAAATAACTCGGGATTGCCGCTTGCAAAAAAACGGTGCTGCGGATTAACGATGTCCCCCCCATTTGCGAGCATGCGTCGAAACGAAAGCATTGCGCTTAATTCCCGGGCTGATTCTTCCGCAGAGCTAATAAGCTTAACATTAGGCCCTACAACTTTCTGGATGAAGTGAGCAATAAGCGGATAATGCGTACAACCGAGAATTAACGTATCAAATGTTTCTTCCGCAAGCGGACGCAGCGCTTCACGCACGACCTCAAGCCCTTCCCTATCATGCAGCCTCCCGCTTTCCACCAGAGGAACAAGCGAAGGGCAGGCCAGACTTACAACTTGAATCTGCGGATTTAGTTTTTTTAGTGCGCTGACGTACGCACCGCTGCGAATCGTTCCTTCCGTTCCGATGACGGCCACACGCCCCGTCTTCGTTTCCTTAATAGCGGTACGGGCACCCGGCTCGATAACTCCAATAACCGGGATATCGAGCCATTCACTCACTTCCTGCAGGACCACAGCAGCTGCAGTGTTGCATCCGATCATTAACGCTTTGATGTTCTTCTTCAGCAGAAATTCGATCATCTGAAGCGAGAACGCCCGCACTTCTTCAGCAGGCCTTGGACCATAGGGACACCGGGCCGTATCTCCGAAATAATAAATCGCTTCGCGCGGCAGCTGGCGCAGCACTTCCTTAGCCACTGTCAGTCCGCCGACGCCTGAATCAATAATTCCTATTCCTTGTTTCATTCTCCTAGTCGCTTCCTTCTCTCAGTCGTTCTCTTTTATCTTGGGGATTTCATCTATGAAATACAAGATTCGAATTTCACAATCCCTGAGCGTAACCTTTCCTCTTTATTTTAAGTTTAATCCTTTGGATGGGGTGGTAAAGCGCATTATATTCTATCCAAAGAGGAGTGATAAACGCAATGGAGTACAATCGGTCCTCCTGCTCAAAAACGATACGCTTTCTATAGCGAACGGTCAAGCGCCTGCTGCCTCACCTTGTCCCCACGGTATTCGAATAGCACGGAAGTTTTTCAGATAGTATATGAAACAGCAATACATTTGCGCATAGATTCAAAGACAATGTAAATGAGTCATGCCGAAGGATGGCGGGAGAAGAAATTCTTCCTCCCATCTATGTTGTTTTTCTGATGTTCATTACCCGTATTTTTCTGCCTGAGAACTATGTTAAGATAAAGTGGGAAGGTTTGTATTACAGCATATACCGTTGCGCAGCAAAGCAAACGATATATCAAAAGGCACAATTCGAAGATAGGAGTGCTACTATGTTTAAAAAAACTTCTCAACAATTTATTCAAGAAAATACCGATGAAATCGAAAAACTGTGGCGGGAAAGGAGGTCTGCTGTTCCTTCCTCACACAGTCAGACGATTGAAACATTCATTAATCATATGACACAGGATGGCTTTCTTCTTCACCTTTCCAATTTCTTCTCGGATAAGGAAAAAGAACGTGAAAAGGCAATAAACAATATCGAACAGTCCTGCTACCGTTATGTTCCACCGTGTATGGAAGCGGATATCCCTGTTTCTGAAGTCATTCAACCTTTCTATCTCATTCGGGACATACTGTTGGAAACGGAAGAGGTTAAACAGCATCCTGCTTTCATACTCCCCTTAATAAAAGAAATGGATCGATTCTTCTTGCATCTGATTACCTTTATCCATGACATTTACTCCATTTCCTGGAAAAATAAGCTGCTGGCGCAGCGTTCGGCTATAATGGAATTATCAGCCCCACTGATTCCTTTATTAGAAAATATTACAGTTATGCCGATTGTTGGAGCTATTGACACGGATCGCGCAGAATTAATTACGCAAAACCTTCTCTACGGAGCCATTAAAAACGAAAGCAAAGTAGTATTGATTGATATTACGGGAGTGGCTGAAGTGAATACGATGGTAGCGCGGCATATCGTCAAAGCGGCGGAAGCTATTCATCTCATCGGCGCTGAATGCATTGTAGTAGGCATCAGACCTGAAATTGCGCAAACAATGATCAGCTTAGGTATTGATATGGACATGCTTACCACATTAAGCTCTATGAGCCAGGGCCTTCGCGTAGCTCTCGCTAGAACAGGAAAAGAAATTAAGGAGATCAATTAAGGGGGTAGATGCTACGATGAGAATCCCAATATTAAAACTCGGAAACTATCTGCTTGTTTCTATCCAAATTGAGCTCGATGATAAAACAGCTGTTCAATTCCAGCAAGACCTGCTGAATATGATTCATAAAACAGGATCAACAGGGGTTGTGATCGACCTTACCTCCGTACAGATGATTGATAGCTATATTGCCCGTGTGCTGGGCGATGTCGTCAAGATGTCCGAATTGCTAGGCTGCCAAGTCGTCTTTACCGGGATTCAACCGGCGGTCAGCATTACACTTATCGATTTAGGCATTAGCTTCCGCAATATTAAAACCGCAATGAATTTAGAACAGGGCCTGGAAAAATTGAAGCAGTTATTGGAGGGATAAAGGTGGACAACAATCCTAGCATTCATGTTTATAACGAGTGGGATATCGTTGTTGCCCGACAAAGCGGGCGAGATCTCGCTAAATCCCTCGGATTCGGAGAAGTGGACCAGGCACGAATTACTACTGCTATTTCTGAATTAGCTCGCAACATCTATCTATACGCCAAGCAGGGTGAGATTGAGGTTTCTCCTGTTTATGAAGGTGACAAGGTAGGTATCAAAATAATATCTCGCGACAATGGACCAGGGATTAAAGATGTAATGAAAGCACTTGAGGATGGATATTCTACTTCCGGCGGATTAGGGGCCGGACTGCCGGGCGTAAAGCGCCTGATGGATGAATTCTCAATTGAATCCAGCGAAGGCAAGGGAACGCTAGTTACGGCGGTGAAATGGAAGCTTTTCTAACCAACAAACGATATAGCCCAGTAAGGAAGGAGGGCATTTTTTGAAACAAGTGAAGGAGTATTATAAAAAAATCATGCTCCACTATCTGCGAAATCCCGGTGAACATCAACTGTATGCCGGTCAGCAACTTAGTAAATCGCTCATCGAAAAAGATATTCCACCAGAAGATATTCTAGCCCTTCACATCAACATCATGAAAGAAAACGGATATATTTTGCCAAGGGAATGGGAACGTTCTTTTCAGTTTTTGATGGAAATCATGGTATCATTTGGCATGGCGTATCAAGAGCGGCAAAGCCTGCGTCTAAAGAAAAAACAGTTGGAAAGCGAAATTAATGTTGCCATTTCTATGCAAAAAAAATTGTATCCACACACGTTCGAGCATGGATTCCATGACCTGGAGGTCGGTTTTATCAGCACTCCTGCACGTGAGATGTCTGGTGACTTCTACTACTACACAAAACACGGAAAAAACAAGTTAGGTATTTTGGTGGCGGATATCGTAGGCAAAGGGATTCCGGCTGCTCTTTGCATGTCGATGATCAAGTATGCGATGGACACACTGGAAAATGACGTAAAACCAGCCAATATGATTCTTGATTATTTGAACCGTCTAGTATTAAAAAATGCCGATCCGAGCCTATTTGTTACAATGTTTTATACGATTTATGACCCGTTAACCTCTATTCTTACCTACTCCTCCGCCGGTCATGAACCCGCGCTTTATTATCAAGCCAAATCGAAGAAATTTCAAGATTTGAATACCAAAGGGCTGATTTTAGGTGTAGACGCCAATGTAAAATATGAGGAGAAAGCCATTCAGCTTGAATCCGGAGATTTCATAGTATTGTATACAGATGGAGTAACCGAGCGAAAAGATTCCGATGAGCCGGATGACAATTCCATTCTGCGCGAGGCTATCTCCAGCGCGGATTTGTCGCTTCCTGCACAGGAAATCGTCAATCATATGTATCAGCATGCCATTGATGAAAAAAACTATCAGTTAGATGACGACCACACGATTGTTATGATTCGTAAAAAGTAAATTGGATTTTTCACATAGCTTTTTGTTTGGTTTCCTCTCTTCCGAGGTAAAGGAAAATATCGTGTACATATACTGATAGTAGAGGTGAACATAATGAACCAGCTTCCCTTCTTAGTTGAAACCGAGGAAAAAGAGAAAGAGATCTGCGTATACATTCATGGTGATCTAGATCTGGCTTCTGCTCCCCGGCTACGTGAGACCCTGCTCCCGCTCGCTGAAAAAGATAGCAGAACGCTAAAAGTTAACTTGAAAAACCTTCATTACATGGATAGTACCGGTCTTGGCGTTTTTGTAGCGGCACTTAAGCTGCGCAAAATCATTAATGGTGAGATGTTTTTAGAGGAAGTTCCTAAGAAAATCCAGCGGATCTTCCAAATCTCAGGCGTCGATCAATATATAACAATTGCGTAATTTTTACAGGGGGGATTCGTATGCCAGAATTGAATGACCACGTCAAGATAAACGTTCCGGCACGTGCCGATTATATAAGCGTAATTCGTTTAACCGTTTCCGGACTCGCTTATCAGATGGGATTTACATATAACGACATCGAGGATATTAAGGTAGCGTTGGCAGAAGCGTGCAACAACGTTGTTAGCCACGCTTATAAAAACAGCGAAGTTGGTGAGATAAGCGTTGACTTTCATGTTGAGGTCGATCGTCTGCAGATTATCGTCAGTGACGAAGGGGCCGCCTTTGACGCTAAGAAACTGAAGAAAGAAGCTTCTTCACTTCACGGAAAAAGCCTCGATGAAATCGATGTAGGCGGACTGGGAATTTACCTGATGAAAACACTCATGGATGAAATTGAGTATGACACTGGAGAAAAGGGGGTTAAAGTTTCACTAACTAAATATCTCAAGAGGGATGAGGTGAGCGAAAGTGAGCCAAACGTCCACCAGGAAATCATTCAACCGTGACATTACCGAATATGTCCGTACGTACCAGGAAATCGGCTCAGAAGAAGTACTAGAGCAAATACTTGAAAACTACCAGACGACAATAAGAAAACTCGCTTCCAAAATGGCCCGCGACTTTCATTTGGTGGACGATTTATACCAAGTGGGCATGCTCGCTTTATTAGGTGCTATCGATAAATTTGACAGTGATGTAAGCCATAATTTTGATGCCTATGCCATATCAACCATTGTCGGTAAGATGAAACACTATCTCCGCGATAAAACATGGAGCATCCGTGTACCGCGGACGATTAAAGAGATGGGATACCGACTGCAGAAGACGATTGATGAATTAACCATCGAGCTGCAGCGTTCACCTCGCATTGATGAAATCGCGAAAAGGCTTGAAGTCAGTGAAGAGAAAGTGTTGGAGATTATGGAGAATAAAGGAAATGTCCATGTTCTTTCCCTTGATACCCCAATGAAAGCTGATAATCAAGAGCAGGATTCCCATATACTGATGGATATGATTCCGGAGCAGGATCCGGGCTTTTTAGATGTGGATCGCAAAATGGATTTGGCCGATCTGCTCGAAAATTTGGATGAGCAGCAGCGTCAGGTCATCCATTATGTATATTATGAAGAATGGTCACAACGTCAAATTGGTGAGAAACTGGGCATCTCTCAAATGCAGGTTTCCCGTATTCTGCGCAAGACACTTCAGCAGATGAGAGAAGCCTATATGAAGAATTCGGAATAGGAATTGATCTGGAGGATTTTCCTTTGTATTCTTTTCAGTACAGTGTCCATCATACATCTAAAAAGCCCAACACACCGTCAGGGGATTGTTACTTTGTCAAATCGTACGGTGATACGGTGTTGATCAGCATTGCAGACGGGTTAGGAAGCGGCCCTGATGCCAGAGACGCGGCCCAAAAAATGATTGACGAAATCGAGAAGCGTGCCGAAGCTGGAAATACCCCGCTCAGTCTCCTTCAAGAAGGAAACCGTTCTCTCCACGGTTCTCGCGGTTCCGTAGTGGGAATTGCCATGATTGATAACCGCAATCAACAGGTTGCCTATGCAGGGATCGGAAATATTACTTGTCTGGTGGTAACACGGGAACGCAAAAAACAGTATCTGATTTCAAACCCAGGATTTCTCAATGGCCGCCCTTTTCGCGCTATAGAACGGTATCTTCCCTTTTATCCTGATGATACCATTGTCCTGTTTTCTGACGGAATTGAGTTACCTAATAATTGGGAGTACGTTATAGCCAATGGCCTTTCTCCTGAGAAGACGCTCAAACGTCTGGTACAGGAGATGAAACGGATTGACGATGATGCCACCCTTATCGTGGGCAAGTGGTACAAAGAAGACAGCGTGTAGAAAATAACCCTTATACACACTGTCTTCTTTTTTACCTTCTTTGCCCGTTTGCCAAATGAGCATACAACTGTTCTAATGTTTCTACACCGGCGGCCTCTAATTGCTCCTGCATAACAATCCACAGTTTAGCCGTCATCTGCGCGTCGCTCAATGCATGATGACGATTTTCAATTTGAATCCCCGCTTTCTCCAATACTTCTTCCATTCCATAGGCACCAAGCTCAGGATACAAGCATTCAGCCACTTTCTTCATCTCCAATGTACGATACCCAAATCGGCGACGAGCTGTCCGCCACAGAAAGTGATTAAAAAATTTCAATTCATGGCTAATGTAATATCCGAGTACAATACTGCTGCCGATGAAAGCTTCAAGCGAAGCAAACACTTTATCCAGTGGCGGTGCATTCCCTACCTCTTCTTCCGTAATTCCTGTTAATTCAGTAATATGAGGTGGGATGGGAATCGTAGAATGAACATAGGTGGAAAACCGTTCTGTTTCTAACAGCCTGTTTCCGTTGACACGTACAGCCGCAATAGAAAGAATTTCATCACCGTGCTCAGGGTGAAAGCCTGTTGTTTCAATATCTAAAGACGTATAAGTTAGTCCGCGCAGAGGGGTTTGCAGGAAAGCAGAATGGCGCTGAGATTCCTTAAGAATGGAACGCATCCAGGCTTCCTGGCGTAAATCGCTTCCTCTCTGTCCATAGAACATATTCATTTGCTGTTTTCCCACTCCGCGAGCCAGCAGTTGGGAGATACGTGCGAAAAAACCGGATTGTTCTTTCATTTTCCTCCCCCACCGTCATTCTTTCCTCGTTATATTGAAAAAATGATACGCAGGAATAGCACTTACGTCAAGTTTTACGTAAGATTTTATGACATAAAAAACCCCCCTCATATGAGGCGGGCTGTCGTTCAAGGTGAGATTAAATTTTTAATTCACCTAAACGAACAAGTTCAACAACTGCTTGAGAACGACCTTTTACGTTCAGTTTCTGCATGACGTTGCTGATATGATTGCGGACAGTTTTCTCACTGATAAACAATTGCTGCGCGATTTCCTTCGTTGTCTTGTCTAGTACTAGAAGTTCAAATACCTCTCGTTCCCGGTTGGTCAACAGTGGCTTGGCTTTCTGTTCGTTATTCAAAAGTGCTACCCCTCCTTGGCCTGGGCTCTCAAGTGCAAGGCTAGGGATACAGTCACCATAGTCTATGACCCGGAAAGATAGGTGGTTCAGGGAAGCGGGAAATTTGGGCCTGCGACACATTATATTCGCTCCGCGTTTTCCCTGTTCATTTACCTGTAAAAAATTTGCTCGTCTACCGTACGCTCCCCTAAGGATTTTTTAATAGGCATTTCCCCTTTTAGAGGAGGCACAAAACTTTCCATTTCCTTTACGCAGGATAAAAATAGGAACGGTGGGAAAAAGGGCTTGTAATTCCTTCTGGTAATCGGAGCGTAGAACAAAAATCCAGCGCACCCGATGCAAACTAAGCGCTGGTACGCCGATTTCATGTCGACTGATTTGCCACATAGGAAGCGGTACACTCCGGAATGCAAATACGACATCACCGAACCCGAAACACGCTTTTAAGCAATCCTGCAGACCGTAATCATGCCGTCGATATTCGAGCAAATGTACAGGCTCTAAACCGAAACGCTCAATCAGATGTTTTCGATCTTCGGACTGCTCTTTCGTTCTATGGCCCGTACTTTGCCGCGACGATAGCACGGGATACTGTATGTACAGATACGTAAGGGGAATGCCGTGGAAAAACATGGACTTATCCAATCAGCTCCATTTGCTCGAATAAAGCAATGCTTTCACGTGCCTTTTCAGGAATTGGTACGCTTCGTCTTGTTTTCTTATCCAAAAGTACGATTGTTCCTCTCCCCGTTGCCACGAGTCTATTCTTCTCTTCTGCAATTAGACAGTATTCCAGCTCCAGGGAGCTATTGCCGAGCCGTGCTACTCGTACGCCCAACCGCAGCGTCTCCCTAAAGAACGCTTCGCTATGGTAATGGCAGGCAATATCCGCAACTACCACCATTAAGTCCGCATTATAGTCCAGCACCAGATCACCGAAGCCGAGGTTATCAAAATATTCAACCCGTCCCTGCTCGAAATAAATCAGGTGACTGGTATTATTCAGATGACCGGACATGTCGGTCTCACAATAACGAATCGTAATCTTGGTCATAAAATGAAATTTCTCCAGCCATTCCTCCAAGCTTGGCTGTATATATGTGGCTCTTGCCATATTTTCTCCACTCCCTGCTTTTTACTTGCTGTTCTTATTCTGTTATTATTTTAACAAATTATTCTATCATGACAAAAGCTCCCCCGCTTAAGGGAAGCTTTTTATGCTGATCTGTCTATGCATTTATTGATGTAATACCGGAGGCCCGCTATCAAATGCGCACTCTTCAATTTCAAAGCCGAGGTCTTCAATCATCTCATGATCCCACTGCGTTTTCTGACCATCTGTTGTCAGATAGTCACCAACGAAAATCGAATTGGCAGCATAGAGGCCCATCGGCTGTAGATGACGGAGATTCACTTCTCGTCCGCCTGAGATACGAATTTCTTTCGTCGGGTTGATGTAGCGGAACAGCGCAAGCGCTTTAAGACACTTCATGGCGCCGATTTTTTTCATTGATCCCAGCGGCGTACCCGGAATAGCATTCAGGAAGTTGACCGGGATCGAATCAGCATCGATCTCATACAGCGCATATGCCATCTCGACAATCTCTTCGTCGCTTTCCCCCATCCCCAGGATGACGCCGGAACAAGGAGACATTCCCGCTTCTTTGACGGCATTCAATGTAGCAATGCGGTCATCATATGTATGAGTGGATGTTATGTTGGCATGATTGCTCGCTGATGTATTAATGTTGTGGTTGAAGCGGTCAACGCCGGCCTCTTTAAGCCGAACTGCCTGTTCAGGAGTGATAAGCCCCAGACAAGCGCAGATTTTCATATTGTGCTGTTCTTTGATTTCACGAACTGCTTCAATCACGTTATCCACTTCTTTATCCGTCGGACGTCGTCCACTCATGACGATACAGTATGTACCTGCCTTCGCTTCTTTCGCTTTCGATGCACCATCTACTAGCACATCTTTAGAAAGCTGCGGATATTTCTCAATCGGCGCGGTCGAAACGATAGACTGCGAACAGTAGCCGCAATCCTCCGGACAGAGACCGCTTTTTGCGTTAATAATCATGTTTAACTTCACTTTATTTCCGTAGTAATGGCTGCGGATACGATACGCACCCTGAAGCAGCGTCAGCACTTCCGTGTCCGGCGCTTGTAAAATAGTCAATGCCTCTTCTTTCGTTAACTTCTTCCCTGCCAGTACTTCCTCTGCAAGCGCTACCCAATCCGTCTTCGGCTTTGTTTCCAACACAGGTGTCAGCATAGCTCCTCCTTATTTGTAAACTATTTTTTATTAATAGTTAACATTAATTATAAGAAGAGAAAGCTTAATATGTCAACCAAATCCGAAAAATCAGGTAACAAATTTAAATGAATTCCTTTTTCTTCGTTTGGTTTTCCGTTGC